>DATAQH010000052.1:0-11043 GCA_036264815.1 Candidatus Cybelea sp. | reverse complement strand
AGGGTTCTCCTATGGGAAGCGAAGCGAGCCGCTCTTTGAGTAAGGAATCTTCCGCAACGACGGTAACGTGTGGGGTGCGATAGAGGTTGGTTGGAGCGACCGGTACTTTTGCGCCGAGAGACGCCGCGTTCGCCGCAGTGTCGTCGGCGCCGTAGAAGACGTCGTAGAAGTTTTGTTTTCCCGGCCCCACAAATCGGCTCTCGCGGTACTTCAAGGCGATCACACTCCTATGGAATCGCTGCGATATAGCCGTTGGTTAGGCCGGCTCCGACATAGACGCCGATGGCGGTGCGTCCGAAGACGGAGTTGGCGCTGACGGGACCAATGACCGTGGGCGTGCCCGCGGTCCAGTCGCGAATCGGTAGGAAGAAGCCATACTCGAGGGTCTTGTTCTTGAGGTCGAAGTAGTCGCCGACCACGTTGTAGTTTCCAGGACCGCCTGCTCCCGTGATCCCCTCGAAGTGAGTAAGGATCGACTTCGGCCACGTGTAGACTAGCATCTTGGTCCCCGCGAGGTTGCGGACGTACGCGTGCGTGCCTTTTTTGTCCGTATAACCACCGGCAATCGCGACGGCATCGCCGTCCATCCAAATGCCGTAAGCCGTCGAGCTGATTGAGCCGGGAAATTCGAGCGTCGAAAACTTCGAGGTGGCCGAATCGTAGATGAATGCATGTCCCGAAACGGGATACGTATCCGAACGGGCCAGGAGCGAGCCGGAACCTAAAACATCGTAATTTCCGACGGCGTCGTAATTGCCGACGGCTTTGTAGGCCGCATCACCGTAGTTGCTGTGAACGATCGTGTAGTTGCACGACTTGGGCGCGCACAAATTTGCAGGGGCGTCGAGAGCGACATACTTCTTGGTCATGGAGTCGTAGACAAATCCGTCGGCGGTGGTCTGTCCTCTCTTCTGATAGCTCCCAACGACCCGATAGCCCGTCTGCGTGACGGCTGGGCCGTACACGCTGGTCTTTGCCGAGCCCGGGTATTTAATCCGCGTCCAGACGCCCGTTTTTCGATCGTAGACGACGCCCAGATTCGACCCGTTGAGCTTGTCGATGAACCCCGTGATAAGGTTGCCTCGAATGCCGGTGAGAAGGGTTCCGTTCGCGTTCGGGAACTGGCTGAGCGGAACGTCGAGCGTTTGCAGCACCGGTGCGCTCGAGCCAAAGCGCACGTAGGCTCCCTGATTCGACGCTGTGGGCACGGCGCTGAAGCTGCCGGAGCGCGCTCCGCCAGCGCATCCGGCCAGCAGCGCGATCGAGAGTGCGACGCTCGAGGCCCGCGTGCACGCGCAAGTAAAACCAAAACTCACGAAGTGTCTCACCTATTCAAGAAACGCGCTGCACCAAGTCTGCCAAAGTGCGCCGCAAGGAATATAGCGGGCCTATCTTAGCACCAAGCGCGCCGTTGCGGAAGGCCCTAGCGCGACGAATACGGCTACTTTTCGGGCGTAAAATCGCGATGACGCGTTAACGCTTCAACTCGGCGCTGCGGAAGGTCGAACGCGCGACAATGGCCGCCGCCATCGCAAGCTTGTGATCGCTGTTCCACGGCGACCCGACGGCTTTTCGCACCTCGAGAGAGTAAGCGTCGAAGTCGTCGACGCCTAACGCCGCGCTCGCCGCGATAAAAACGTTCTTCGGGTTGTACCAGTAGACGGGCCAAGCGCGCGCGGCGGCAGCGCCGGCCAACGCGTTTCGATACATCACCCAGTCGGCGACGTTGCGTGCGCGGTAGTCGTTAATTCGCTCGGCAATCGTAGGCGGAAGTGTTGGGCACTCACGAAGAGCCACGCCAAGGATAGGCTGCACCGCGAGTGCGACGGCATCGAGTGCGAGCACGGCGTGCCGCTCCGCGGAAGCACGCACGCGCTCGACCAAAGCTACGGCCTCGTGCGGCGGAAGCCGCTGGGCTTCATGGTGATGGGGAATCGCCGGCAGAAAGTCGTCGACGAGCTCTACGCGGCGGCGGTCGAGCAGCGTCCCATCGTGCGCGACCGTCACGAACACGGCCCAACCGCCGTGATCCGATATCCCGATGACGCCGCCATCCTTCGACATGGTTGCTCCTCGTTCTGACGCGGCAGCCTGTACGGCTGGGAGTTCTTGCTCTCGGTTTACAAAATTTGATATCGGCGTCTGCGTCGCCTCCAAAAAGCTCTAATCAAAGTGAACTGGGATTGCTCGTGCCTACAGCAGACGTGCGACGGAAATTGGACGTCGTTTGGCTCGTATCTTCGGCTGCGTGAAGGCGACACAACGATTACGGCCGGCCACAAGGCGGAGGCCTTTTCACCGACGGTCAAACGAAACGAAATGAAGGTTCGCTCCAGGACTCCTTTCGAATCGGTCGCCGGTATGAGGCACGATGAGTGAGACCGACGTCGTCCAATGGCTGCTTGACGGCGATCCGGCGATTCGCTGGCAAGTCATGCGCGATCTTCGCGACGAACCCGGCGAGGTCGTCGCGCGCGAGCGATCGCGGGTAGCCAACGAAGGTAGGGGTAAGGCGCTGCTCGATCGTCAGGCGCCGGAGGGTTGGTGGAATGCCGACGATCGCGGCTGGATGATCACGATGGACGCGTGTGCACTCTTACGAGAGATGGGCCTCGACCCGTCGAGCGATGCGGCCCGTCGGGCCGTCGCACGTGTGAAAGCAAACCTTCGGTGGAAGAGCCTCGGCAATCGTCCCTACTTCGACGGGGAGACGGAGGCGTGCATCAACGGCGCGATCCTCGCTTTCGGAAGCTACTTCGGCGAGCGCTGCGATCGTATCGTCGATCGTTTGTTAGGCGAACAGCTGGCCGACGGCGGATGGAACTGCGAGGCGCCACAGAGTTCTCGCTCGTCATTTAACTCCACGATCCGCGTACTCGAAGGCCTGTTGGAGCACGAACGCGCGTGGGGGGTGTCGTCGGCCGTCAGCGGCGCACGCCGAAGAGCGCACGAATATCTGCTGGAGCGGCGCATGTTCCGGCGGTTGACCACGGGCGAGGTCGTCGATCCGAATTGGACGCTCTTCAGCTTTCCGACCGCGTGGCACTATGACGTGCTGCGCGGCCTCGAATATCTCCGAAGCGCCGGCGTAGAACCCGACGAGCGTGCCGGCGAGGTGGTCGGACTCGTCGAGAGGCGCCGCCGTGTGGACGGCCGCTGGCCGATGGATCATCTCCACGCAGACCGCCTCGGCTTCGCATTCGAGGAGCAGACCGGCAAGGAGAGCCGCTGGAATACGCTGCGCGCCCTGCGTGTTTTGAGGTGGTTCTTCGACGGGCCGACGCCGATCTCGATGAAATAAGGGGCAGTTGCGTCAGGTCATCTTTTCGACGGAGTGGAATTCGAATGAGGGCGAGCGAAAGTAACGGCCCGAGCACTGATCGGATTACCGGAGGTTCGCTATGTCTTTATCCTTGCGTCTTGTCGTCGCCGTCGTCTTCGCCGCGTCCCTCGCCGGCTGCGCCGGCGCACCGGCAGGACGTTCGCTGACCGGCTCGGCGATGTCGCCATTGGTCAACAGCGGCTTCTGGATTCGACCGGAGGCCAAACTCAAAAACCTTATCTACGTCAGCCTGCCGGCATTGAACTCCGTCGACGTGTTTGAGTATCCGTCCGGAGCACTCGTCGGCGAGCTCAATGGACTCGACGATCCGCAAGGGCTCTGCGCCGACGTCCACGGTAACGTTTGGATCACGAACGCCGACAACGGCCGCGGGAACGGATACCTCGTCGAGTACGCCCACGGCGGAAGCGATCCGATCGCGACGTTGCAGGACCCTCAAAATGCGCCGGAGGCGTGCTCGCTCGATATCGGCAGCGGAAACCTCGCCGTCGCGAACGTGCCCGCCGGAAGCGCGCCGAACGTCGCCGTCTATCCGAACGCAACCGGCAGCCCGACGTACTACTCGACGGCGGGCATCGTGAAACAGGTCGAAACGATCGCGTACGACGGCTTCGGCGATCTCTACTTCGCCGATTGGAAGGATCACTTCGGCTGGCTTCGAGCCGGCGGCTCGCAAACGATGAAGTTTTCGCTGCGACCGGCGCCCAAGACCAACGGCGCGATCCAGTGGGACGGGCTCGCGCTCGCCGTGTTGGCAAATCCCAAGACGCCCTATAGGATCTGGCGCTACGACGTAAAGGGAAACCCCGCGGAGCGCAGCGGAATCGTTCAACTCAAAGGCGCGCAATGGGTCAGCCAGTTTTGGATATCGAAGGGAGCGCTGGCGGCAGCCAGCCGTCCCGGCGTCTGGCTCTTCAACTATCCTGCGGGCGGCCCGTCCACCTATTTGATAAAGCAGCCGCTCGGGGCATACGGCGTAACGATTTCGAACGCTAATTAGCCGCCGCCGGATCCCGTCCGCACACATGCGCGCGGCATTCGTTTTGGCGGCGGGCGCTTTCCTGATTGCAATGATCGGCACGACGCTGCCGACTCCGCTGTACCCGATCTACGAGCAGCAGTTCGCAATCGCGCCGGTTTTGATTCCGGTGGTCTTCGCGGTTTACGCGGTGGCGGTCGTCGCCGGGCTGCTGTTTTTCGGGCGCCTCTCCGACGAGATCGGACGGCGCGGCGTCCTGCTTTGCGGTTTAACGCTGTCTGGGGCGAGCGCCGTCGTCTTCCTACTCGCGCATTCGATTGCCCCGCTGCTTTTGGGACGCGTCCTTTCGGGTCTCTCGGCCGGCATCTTTACCGGCACGGCAACCGCGCTGCTCGTCGAGCTCGCGCCGAAGGGAAAGCGCAGGTTCGCGGCTACAATCGCGGTCGCAGCGAACACGGGCGGACTCGGGCTGGGAACCTTATTGTCGGGAACGCTGGCAACATCCGTGCCCGCCGCGGCGCTGCGCTTGCCGTACGTTGTCGATATCGCTCTCGTGCTGCTCGGCATCGTCGCCGTGCTCGGCGTTCCGGAGACCGTTGAGAATCCAACCGGCGCAATTGCGCTGCGCGTCACCCGGCTGAACGTCCCGCCGCAGATTCGTGGAACGTTTTGGCGCGCCGCCGTCGCCGGAATGTGCGCGTTTGCGGTTTCGGGCGTGTTTAGCGCGGTCGTCCCTTCGTTCTTTGCTCGGGTGCTGCACCGGCCCGAAGCAATACTAACGGGGTCGGTCGTCTTCGTGCTCTTTCTGGCGACCGCGCTTGGACAGGCCAGCATCGGGAGAATCTCGCCGGCGCGGACGCTCGGCATCGCGTGCGCGGCGCTGATCGCCGGTACCGCGGTTCTGGCGTTGGCCGTCACCGCGAAGTCCGCCGCGTTGACCTTTGTGGCGGCGGCTGTTGAAGGCGCCGGGCAAGGGCTCGCCATCGGATCGGGGCTCGCGGCGATCAACGAGCAAACGCAAGAGCGGCGCGGCGAACTCAGTTCGACGTATTTCGTGATGCTCTATGCCGCGCTGGCGCTGCCCGTGGTCGGCGTGGGGCTCCTCGCGGCGGTGTGGGGCCTTGCGCCGGCGGCACTCGTCTTCTGCGTTGCCGTTGTGGCGACCGTGGCGATCGTTTGGACTGCAACTCACTTCGCGTTGAGGACACCCCGCAGCCACGAGGCAAGCAGCATGAAGTAAGCGGGCGCTTGCGGGCCCGCCGCCGGCGAAAGCTCCATGCGCTCGTTGGACACATACATCATTTCGTGACTGGCCTTTGCGACGACGGCGTAGCGAATGTTTCTTTGCGTCTTTGCGAGGAGCTGCAGGGCGTCGAGCGTAGGCGCGACGGGGATCCACGGATCGGCGCCGCCGTAGATGAAGAGCGCCGGAACTTTTACCGCGCGGACGACCGCCATCATGTCTTCGTTCATTTCCTTGCGCCACGACGACGTGGCGGGATCGGTCGTCAGGCTTGCGGCCGATGGAAGATACATCAGGTCGAACCACGGTTTATTCTGGATAGCGGCGAGCGCCGCGACGGCCGTCGAGCGCGGCTGCGTTCCCGCGAGATATCCCGTCCACGCTTTGCGGGCTGCAAGCATTGCGTCGACGTCTGATTTCGGGTAGCCGAGGACGATTAAGCGATTCGCCATCGCAAACTCCATCTGCGCCTCAGGTGTGACCAGCGGCGCGGAGACGGAGACGACGAAATCGGCGCGCGGATCGCGGCTCGCCGCCAAGACTGCGAGCCACCCGCCCTGACTGAGTCCCCAATAACCGATCTGCGCGGAGTCGATTGACGGAAGCTTCGCGATCGCGCGCGCACCGGCGATTCCATCGTCGGCCAGCGTCGGATAATCAACGCTTCCGGTGGATCCGGTCGACGCGCCGCTCCCGCGGCGGTCGTAGATGAGTACGGCGATGCCCATCGCCGGTAAGCCCTCGCGCAGATGATCGTAGAGATGAGCGGAGGCGTTCCCGCTCGAGGCGCCGTGCAGCACGACGATCGCGGGAACGGGGCGAGCGGTGACCGGCCGGTAGAGGATGCCGTGAAGCACGGCACCCGCGTTGCGGAAGACGATTTCTTGCGTCGCGACCGGCGGGGTGCCGGGTACCTGCCAGCGGCCAAGCGTGCCGGCCAGCGAAATTTGCGGTAGCGCTGAAAGCAGCATCGCCGCCGCGATGTTAACGTATTTACGCATTGCCGCTTGCGCTTCGGCGCGCCTGTGCTCGGCCCATCGCGCGCAAACGAACAGGAAAGCAACGCGAACCCAAACAACCAATCGCCCGATATGTGTAAGAGCTGCATCGGCGATCTCTTTGGGATCGAGGGGTTTTTTCGTACGCAGATGACGCGCGGCAGTTTCCTTGCGGCCTCAGCCGCTGCGGCCGGCGTCGCCGCTGCGGGGCTTCCGCGTCGCGGGTTTGCGGCCGATGGCGGTGCCGCCACCGTGTTTTCGGGCGGCCCGATCGTGACGATGGACGAGCAAATGCGGCTCGTCGAGGCCGTCGCGATCTCTGCAAACAAGATCGTGGCCGTCGGAACCAAAGCAGAGGCGCTGGCGGTGGCCGGCTCGGGAGCGCGCCGCGTCGACCTGCAGGGCCGCGCCCTGATGCCGGGGCTGATCGATCCGCACCAACATCCGATTCCCGGCGGCATCATGCTCACGCAGATGACCAACGTCGGTTACGACACCTACAAAACCAAAGCCGACGTGCTAGCGGCGCTCAAGGGGAAGGTTGCGCAAGCGCCGGCCGGCCAGTGGGTCTACGCCGCATACTACGACAACGTTCTACAGGGCGGAGATCTGTCGATGGCCGAGCTCGATTCGGTCTCGACGCAGCATCCGATCTTCGTCTACTACATCAGCATGCATTCGGCGACCGCTAACACACCGGCGTTCACGGCGGCGGGCGTGACCGCCTCGACGGGCGCCCTGTCCGGCGGCGGCCATTTCGGCAAAGACGCCGCCGGCAATCTCAACGGCATGATCTTCGAGCCGCCGGCGCTCGTGAAGTTCATGGTCGGCATGCCGAAGCTGACGTTCGAACTCGTCTCGAGTTCGGTCAAGCAGTTTCTCAATCAGAGCGCTGCGCTGGGCATCACGATGGTGCACGAGGCCGGCGCCTACGCGCCGACGCCCGATGCACTCGAAGCGTACAAGGCCGTGATGGCGGCCGCTCCCGTACGCTACAGCGCGAGCCCGGCGGTAGAGTTCTTGGACGTTGCCAACGCGTTTGTCGCGCCGTACGGTAAGCCGGGTGCCAAAGCGCTCGAGATTCCTGGGACGCTCCTCTCCTTCTATGCGGTGAAGATCGTTTCCGACGGATCGCCGCAGCAAGAGACGGCGTTTCAAACGCAGCCGTACTTGAACAGCACGTCCGTAGGCTTGGCGAACTATACGGCCGACGAACTCAACGCACTGGTGGTCAAGGTCAAACAAGGCGGCTGGGCCGTCTCGATCCACTGCAATGGCGACGCTTCGCTGCAGCGCGCACTCGACGCGATCGAAGCGGCGTACGGCTCGATTCCCCCGCCCGAAGGGATCAATCGAATCGAGCACTGTACGTTGGCGAACGCCGGCCAGGTCGCGCGAATGAAGCGCCTTGGAGTGCAGCCGAGCCACCTGATGAACAACGTCTACTACTACGGCGCGGCCTATCGAGATCAGATCTTCGGAGCCCCGCGCGCCAACCGGTTCAATCCCACGCACGACTTCCTTGCCGCCGGAATTCCGTTCTCGATTCACAGCGACTGCCCGTGCTCGCCGATCTCACCGCTGCGCGAGATTGGAACCGCCGTCACGCGCGTCTGCGCGATCGACAACTCGGTCATCGGCGAGGACCAGCGCGTTCCCTTGGAAGCGGGCCTGCGAGCGATGACCAGCGTCGCCGCGGCCCAGTGCGGGCTCGGCGATAAAGCCGGTTCCCTCGAAACGGGGAAGTACGCGGATCTCTTACTGCTTGAAAGCAACCCGCTCGCAACCGATCCAGCGAAGCTCGGCGAGATCAAAATCTCCGAAACCTGGGTCAACGGCGCGAAGGTCGAGGTTTCTTAAGCATGGGCGATCACATGGACGTCGAGCCGCATCGTCTGCAAGAAGAGATCGCGGAGGCACACGAAGAGGTCGAAGAGCTGCGCGAAGAGCAGCGCGGCAATGCGTGGGTGAAATATGTCGGCCTGACGGCGGCGATCTTCGCGGTGATCGCGGCGATCGCGGCGCTTCGCTCCGGGGCACTGATCAACGAGGCGATGATCGCCCAGATCAAAGCGGCCGATACGTGGGCCGAATACCAAGCGTCGCGGGAAAAGGAGCACATCTATACGGTCGGGCTTGACGCATTAGTCGACCGGGGTTCGAAGAACGTCGAACGACTCGGCGCGTACCGGGCCGAGATCGCGAAAGAAGTTGCGAAAGAGAAACCCCTCTCAGCCCGAGCGCGACGTCTAGAGGAAGAGTCCGCCGTTCAAGTCGAGCGGCACCATTTCTTCGAATACGCGGTCGCGCTCTTGCAAGTCGGAATCGCCTTGGGAGCGGTGGCAGCGCTTGCACGTTTCAAGCCGGCTTGGTACGTCAGCCTGGCGTCGGGCGCGTGCGGAATAGCCGTCTTTTTTTGGGGATTCCGCTGACCGGCGGTCGCGCCTACTCGTAGTCGGGCGCGAAATAGCTGCTGGCGCCAAACTTGTGATGGACGAAGAAATGCGCGGGATACGGCGCGGAGATTTTCACGAAGGGGCGCGGATTTTGGGTGAAGTCGAAGCTGTCGGCGGGGGAGTTCGCGCGCGCATCTGCCGCGGCCATCTGTTTGAGGCCGTAGAGGTCTTCGGCGAAGCGTAGGACGCTGGCGGTTTCGTACTGCGTGTGCGAGACGTAGTTCTTCCTGGCGTAGGGCGAGATGACCAGCAGCGGGACGCGGAAGCCAACGCCATCGTAGTCTTCGTACGGCGGCGCGACGTGGTCGTAGAAGCCGCCCCAATCGTCCCACTGGACGAAGATGGCGGTCGAATCCCAGAACTTGCTGTTGCCGACGGTGTCGACGATCGCCGAGACCCACGACGGACCGTAGCCTCCGCCGCACTCGAGATGATCGGACTCCGCGCATTCGGGCGTGATCCAGGTAAAGTTCGCTAGCTTACCGGCGCGAACGTCGGTGAGAAAACGCCAATTCGGTGAGATCACGTCTTTCTTCCAGTCTTTACCCTCGAAGATGTGCCGGATTGCCTGGTAAGCCGACCACGTCCCGCCGTTTCCGCCGGCGTCGTTACCGTATCGAGGCGCGTAGAAGCGCCACGTTAGGTTCGCGGCGTCGAGCTCGTCGCCGAGCGTCGTATAGTCGAAGCAGGCCTGCTGCGCCGAGCCGTACGTGCGATCTTGCGTGATCGTCGAAACGACGTCGGATGGCCCTCCCGCGCAGCCCCAGAGGTAGGAGTCGGGAAGATCCACGCTCGATTGCGCCTGCGCTGCGATCACGTATTGATGCCCGACAAAGCTCTCGTCGAGCTGCGATTGAAACATGTCGTCGGCGACTACCCACTCGTGCGCCATGTCGAAGTATGGCTTCGATTCGTCGTGCGGCACGTAGACGTATTCCGGGTTCTGTCCGCCGCCGTAGGCGCCTTCGTTGTTGAAGCCGTTCATCTGACAGTTCGTGCCGGGCAGACCGGAGGTGCCGTTACACGCCGAAAACATCGCGCCCGCCGAGTGATCGATAATGTAAACGTTCTTCAGGGAGGAAGGCTGAAGCGCGATCGTTTGATTGTTGGAGTTCTTGCCGGACGAGACCGTATTGGCTCCCGGATAGCCCTGGAAAAGGTTGTCGAAGCTGCGATTCTCTTGCACGATGTAAATGACGTGGGTGATCTTGCCGGCCCCCGTCGCATTGGTCGCTTTGAGCGCGCTATCGGCGCGCATGTAGGGCAGCGACGGCTGCGCACCGGAGGCGCAGTCCACAAGTACGAGCAACAGAAGAACGGCAAAAGAGCGCAGCATCATGAGATTCGGTTCCGCGGATCGCTCGAGCCCGCCTGCGCAGAGGTACCGGCTCGCGTGCGGCGCTTCCGCTCGACATAGCCGAACCACAGATAAAACGGCGGCATGACGACCCAATTGTAAAAGAACCGGAGCACCCAGCGGCGCAGCCCGGGAGCCATTCGGCCTTCGTCGGCCTCGAGCAGCGTAAAGTTAAAGAGCCGCCGGCGCAGCGACGCGCTGAAGCGGCGGCGCTCTTCGAGCGTCCGTCCGCCGCGCTCTATCAGTTCGCGGGCCGCCTCCTCGTCGAGTGGATGTGCCTCAACAACCCGCAGCACGGTTGCGTCGTCGAGCTTCAGAAAGTCGAGCAAGGCGCGATCGCCGACGTCGTTGTCGCCGTAGCAGTAGCCGTTCATGAGGTCCTCGCCGCGGGCGCGGCTCTGCGCGAAGCGGCGAGCCTTTTGAATCAGCCGAGGAAGCCAAACGAGCCCGGCAAACTCGTCCCGTCCGGAACTTGGCACCCACATAGGCCGCTGCGTCACTTCGGGTGCGCACCGCGTTTGAGGGCCTCGAGCTCCTCCAGGGTGCGCGGCCAGTCGGACTTCAGCAGCCGTGACAACGCTCGGTCCGCCAAAAGGCGGCCGCCGGTTTGGCACTGCGGGCAATAGTTGGTTTCGTTATCCGCATAGCGAATGCGCTGGACGTTTTC
>DATAQH010000051.1:0-1922 GCA_036264815.1 Candidatus Cybelea sp. | reverse complement strand
CCGCCCGATTCTATAACCAAGACCGCGGCGCCCGACGCAGAGAGCTCTGCAGCCAGAACCGAGCCCGCACTTCCCGCACCAACGATGATGTAGTCGTAGGAGGGACGCAGCGCCGTCGTTTCAGAGGTCATGGTACTCCTGCTTTACGAGCTGTTAGACGCGGAAACAACTTTAGGGCATTTCCGCTGTTGATCGCGGAACGCTGAGTCGAATCCAAATGCTCGTTGGCGTCCAGCGCCGCGATGAAGTATGCGGCCACGTCCGCGGGCGCATAGGGGAAATCCGAACCGAACAGGATGTGGTCGGCGGCGGCAAAATCGGTGAGTGCCGGAATTGCCGAGCCCGTCGAGAGCGCCGTGTCGAAATAAAAGTGTTTCAGGCGCGCGAGCGTCTTGGCCGGATCGGAGAGGTCTTTCCTAAAGTGAGGAACGCCCCCGGCTACGCGGAGCGCGGCATAGGGCAGGAAGCCGCCGGCGTGCGACAAGATCAGACGCGCGTTCGGATACCGGTCGATCACACCGTTGAAGACGAGTTGAACGGCCGACCGCGCCGTATGCAAGAGAAAGTCGAGGAGCGGGCTCGCAATTCCATCCGCCGGCGGAAACGGCGGCTGCCCGGGAGTGACCCCGGGATGAATGAGCGCGACCGCTTGACGGCGGTGCAGCTCCGCCCAGAGCGGCTCGAATACCGGATCGCCGAGGTAACGCCCCTCGTAGTTTGCGAGCACGAGAACGCCGTCGGCCTTGAGCGTGTCGAACGCATAGGTCAACTCTTCCAGCGTTCCGTCGACGTCCGGCAACGGCAGCGTAGCGAAGTTGCCGAAGCGATCCGAGTGTTTGGCCACCAAGCCGGCGACGTACTCGTTGACTCGACGTGCCATCTGTTTGCGTTCTGCCGCTCTCCAACCGACGACGCTCGGCGAGCTAAGGGAAAGCATGCTCGTACCGATGTCGTGGGAGTCCATGTATTCGAGCGCAAGTTCGGGCGACCACTTCGGCATAGGACTGTCGGATGGATCGCCGCCATTTGCTTCCAAAGCCTGTGCGTAAAACGGCGGCATGAGGTGCTGGTGAACGTCTACGCGCACGGCTAGTTCGCGAGCGTTCCGTCGAAGTCGATCGTCAGGTGCGTGCCGTCGCAGAACGGCTTATTGCTGGAATGTCCGCAGCGGCAAAGCGCCATTTGGTCGGGATGCGCGATCTCCCGGCCGTCGACGTCGGTGAGCTTCACCGCCCCACTGACGAGATAGGGGCCGTTCGTGCTTGGAGTAATGGTTACGTCAGCCATGTTGGGTCCTTTCGTTAGAAGATCGTCATCGTTTTTGAAAAAGGCAGGCGACGAAGCCGCGAGCCGGTCAAGGAAAAAATCGCATTGGCCAGTGCGGGAGCAGTCGTCGGTACGCTGACCTCTCCTACGCCCGTCGGTTCCTCGCCGGACTCGATGAGATGAACCTCGATTTCGGGAACCGACTGCATCCGCATCAGCGGATACCGGTCGAAGTTCTGCGTGACGATCTCTCCACCGTCCGCGAGAACGACCTCGCCCCACGCGGCCGCGCTGATCGCCCAGAGGATGCCGCCTTCGACTTGCGCCCGAATCAAGTCGGGGTTGATCGTGACGCCGCAATCCAGCGCGAAGACGATTCGCTCGACGTGGATGCGGCCGCGCGCATCGCGCGAGATTTCGGCGACTTGCGCGCACGAGCTCAAGAAGTTACTGCAAGCCACCCCGCGGCCCCGACCTGGAGCCAGAGCCGAACTCCACTCGGCTTTTTCGGCGGCGACCTCCAGGGCGTGAAGCGTGCGCGGATTGTTGGCCAGCAGATCCCGGCGTAATGCAATCGGGTCGCGCCCCGTCGCAACGGCTAGTTCGTCCAAGGCGGACTCGCGGGCGAACTCCGTGTGCGAGTTCCCGACGGAGCG
>DATAQH010000300.1:0-4973 GCA_036264815.1 Candidatus Cybelea sp. | reverse complement strand
CGCCGCCGAGGGTGTCGTCGGCCGGGTCGTCTCGGTCTCGCCGTTCTCGAGCACGGTACTGCTCGTCACCGATTACGCGAGCCGTATTCCTGCCGTCGTACGGCGCGGGCGCTGGTGGGGCATCGCCCGTGGCAATCTCTCGAGCGTCGTCATCGAGTACGTCGAGCAAGACGCACCGCTGCGCGCCGGCGACGTCGTCGTCACGGGCGAGGGGCGATCGTTTCGCTCGGGAGTTCCCATTGGGACGATCGCCGCCGTCGAACGCGGCAACACGACGCTCTATCAAACAGCCATCTTAAAGCCATCCGTCGATCTCGGCGCCCTCGATCGCGTTGTCGTCGTCTCGAAGTAGACCGCACGAAGCTCCGTTCGTCGGACCGCCCTGGTACGTGGCGGCGGCCTGGCTTGTCGCTGCCGTCGTCGCGCAAGCGACGATCGTTCATGCGCTCGCGATCCGTAACGTCGTCCCCAGCCTTGTTTTAGTGGTTGTCGTGTGGTACGCGATCCGGGTCGACGCGCGGCGCGCGGCGATCTATGGCTTGGTAGCGGGGCTGTGCGAGGATGTTCTCTCCCCGGGAACCGGGGCCGCCTGGATGCTTTCAACGGGCATTAGCGCCGTTGTTGCGAGCACGCTCTCGCGCGGTTTTTTTGCCGACTCCATACCGCTGGCAACCGGAATCACGCTCGTCGTCACGCTGCTGCGCACGCTGCTCTTCTGGGTCGCGATGGCGCTTACAGGTTATCCCGCCGGGCTCGGTACGATGCACCTGCACGAGGCGCTCTTCGCGGGCCTGCTCAACGCGACGACCGTCGTCGTAGCGATGATCGCGTACCGGCGCTACGACGCCCTCAAACGGTGAGCCTGCCGCGAACCCCGCGGCCGCCGGGATGGCGGCTGCCGGTGTGGCGTCTGGTGGCGTTTTGTGCGATCGTCGTGCTCGCGCTGGGAGGTCTGGCCGCCCGTCTTATCGAGGTGCAGCTCGTCGACGGCGAACGCTACCGCGCCGCCGCGCAGGCAAATCAAATTCGTTTGATTCCGGTCGCGGCGCCGCGCGGAATGATCTATGATCGCCACGGCGCGATCATGGCGCGCAGCAGTCCCTCATTTGTCGTCGGATTGATACCTTCGGAGGTGAGAGACGCCCGCACCGAGCTCGCGACGCTCTCGCAGATCGTCGGCGTCGACGAGGCAACGCTTTGGGATCGGCTGCTTCGTCACCGTGGCGTTGAGTATCCGAGTTTCGCGGCCGTAGCGGCGAACGAGCCGTACGGTCCGGTCGTCCTCGCAACCGGTCTCCCAGTGGCGACCGTCGCACGGCTCTCCGAGGTGCTTTCCGATCTGCCGGGCGTGGATCTCGAGGTGCAGCCGATCCGCGACTATCCGCAAGGGCCGGTTGCCTCGCACCTGATCGGATACGTCGGCGCAATCACACAAGACGAATACGAGCGCCTCAAACATCAGGGATACACTCCCAACGACGTCATCGGCAAGGATGGTCTGGAATTCTCCTACGACCGCTATCTGCGCGGCGTGCCGGGAGGCCAGCGCGTCGTCGTCGACGCGACCGGTGCGGTCGTTTCGACGATAAAGCTGGGCTCGAAACTGCCGATTTCGGGCGACGCGCTGATCACGAACGTCGACTGGCGCCTGCAGCGAATCGCCGAAGCGGCGCTTGCCGACGGACTGCGCGCCGCAGGCCACGGCCGCCGTCTTTCCGGTGCGGTCGTCGCCGAGGATCCGTGGAACGGCGGCATCCTCGCGCTGGCGAGCTATCCCAACTACAATCCGAACGATTTTGCCGCCAATCGTTGGAAACGAGTTGCCTACGATTTGACCGACGCTTCGCAGCCGTTATTCGACCGGGCGATCGCCGCCGCCACGCCGACCGGTTCGACGTTCAAGATGGTTACGGGATCGGCGGCGTTGACCGAAGGCGTCGTGAAGGTCGATCAGGTCGTCTACGACACGGGCGGCTGGGACTGCGGCGGCTACTACGCGCGCGACATTGCGGCCGGCGGCCTCGGTAACACGACCTTCGTTCCCGCGCTTGCCGCTTCCAGCGACGGCTATTTCTTTCGACTCGCGTGGTGGCTCGGCAACGCTCGCCTGCGCAAATACGCACTCGCCTTCGGACTCGACGCGAAGTCGGGGATCGATCTTCCCGGCGAGAACGAGGGGAACTGGCCGACCAACGCCTGGGAGATGCGCGCTTTCGGCGTTCCAATGGAACCGGGCGACGCCTGTTTCTTGGGCATCGGACAGGGCGCGATGCAAGCGACGCCGCTGCAGATGGACGACGTGGCCTCGGCCGTGATCAACGGCGGCGCGTTGTACCAGCCGCAAATCGTGCGCGAAATCCGCGGACCCGACGGTCGCGTCGTACAGCGTTTCTCGCCGCAGATAATTCGCCAAGTTCCGGTGACCGATTCGGCGCTGGCCGCCGTGCGCGCCGGGATGGCGAAGGTAACCGACCCGGGCGGAACGGCATACGGCTTGGCGATCGACGGACTACCGTATTCCGGAAAGACGGGCACGGTGGAAACGGCCGGCGGGAACGGCCCGAATACGACGTGGTTCATCGCCTGGGCACCGACGGCGCACCCGAAACTGACGTTGGCCGTCTTCGTCGATCGCAGCGGGGGCTATGGAGCGACCGTCGCCGCGCCGATCGCGCGACAGATCCTCGTCAAATACTTTAACAAGAAGCCCTAGGACGCGTTCCTCGTCGTACGCTAGTTCAGCAACTCGAGCGTTCGCGCAAGTCGCGCCGCACGCTCGTCGCGGTGCGTTGTGAAAAAACGCTCGAGTTCGTCGTTGCGCCCGCCGCCGGCAAGGGCGCGAGCCGCAGCCAGCGCAACGGCTTCGTCGGAGTCGTCGAGCGCGCGCTGCAGCAGATCGATGGTCGGCGGATCCTCCACCACGGCGATGGCGAAGATGAAGTCGACTCGCTGCGCCGCGGAGAGCTTCGAGTACTGAGAAGCCACGAAGTCCTCCGTGGGCGGTTCCTCCCGGCGAAAGGCGCGCGCGAGCGCATCGAAGATTCCCGGCACGCCGAACTTTAGATACCTTAGGCGACCGAGTGCAGCGACGCAATGACCGCATCGAGCGCGGTATCGAGCGCGGCATCCTCGTGGTGCGCCAGTACCTCGATGAAGTCGTTTGAATCGGCGTCGCGCAACGCGTCGAGTGACTCGATGAGCGCGGCGCGGTAGGCGGAGTATTCGTCACCGTGCGAGGGCAGCAGGCGCGCGACCGCCGCCCACGGCGCCGCCGTGGCCAGCGGCGCCAGGGCTAACCGGTCGCCAAGCTCCTGCAGCTCGCCGGAATCGAACGCACCGCGCAGAGCGAGCGCGGCCGTTGGCGGATCCACCGGAACGCCCCGTGCCGACGCGCTCTCGCCGATCAGCCGTTCGAACGTCGACCGCAACGAGGGCGTCTCCACGTCGCGCGGTGCGATTGCGTAACCCGGCAGCCGCAATTTGATGAAGAGACGATCGAACTCGTCGCGCAGCAGTTCTTTGGTTGCGGACAGCGCGCCGCAGTGCGCGTCGCCGACGGCGTCCGGCAAGAAGGCGCGCAACGCGAAGAGATGCGTGATCAATCCGCCGAAACGCGCTTCGCGCAGGAAGCGCGCGGCCCGGTCGACGCGCTGTGCGGACAACGCGGTCAGCGTGGCCGTCGTCCCGGCTGCTTCGACGGCGCTCGCGCTTTCGTAAATCTCCAGCGGACCCTCCGGCTCGCTTTGCGCGCCCGGCAAGAGTTGCGCTAGTGCAAACGCGCCGTTACCCTCGGCGACCGGCGTCGCGGGCGGCAGCTGAACGAAGCGGTCCTGCGTGAGCGCTGGTGCGCGATCGATCACTGCCGGGCCGATCATGCCGTCGAGTCCGAAGGGCAGTCCGGCGATCGCGTTGGCGAAGATCGGCGTCGCGCGAACCCGAAGCTCGTCGGAGACGATCTCGTCGTCGCGATTTCCATCGTAACGGACGTGCGCGCTCAGCGCGATGGAGGTACCTGCCGCCATGGCATTGTGAACGACGCTGCGCCAGCGGATCGCGGCTTCGACGCCGGGGTCGACCTCGCTGAGGATGACGCCCTCCCCGGAGCAGACCGGCGGGAGCGCTCCCGCATCGCGGATCGGAACGTCGTTGATCGTCGTGGAGTTGGGAACGTAGATGAGCGAATCCGGCATCGCCGTGGCGATTGCGACGAGGCGTGCGGTGCCGTCGCCGCCGTTGCGCACCTGCAGCGTCCACTCCACGGTGTCGCCCGGCGAGACGACGTCGGCGGGATCGCTGCGCAAAACGCCGACGGAAAAGTCCGGCTCGGCGCTGGTTGCAATCGTCAAGCGCGCCAGCGGTACCGGGAGCACGCCGTCGGCGGTGACCACTCCGTCGACCGTAACCGGCCAGTCCTTTGCGAGTCCCCGAAGCAGACGCAGGCCAAGGCGAGCCCGTGCCGCTGCGCCGGGTGCGAGCTCGCCGAAGAGCAGCGACGACCGCTCACGCGTCGCGCCGTCGACGCTCTCGAGCCGCGCCTCCGACGAGAGGTAGACGCGCAGCCGGACGTCGTGCGCGATATCGGTTCCCACGTTGGTCACGAGAACGTCGACCTCGGCGAGCTGATTGGGCCGCAGCACCTGCTCGCCGGCGAGATCCAAACGCGAGGACTCCGCGTCGAAGGCGGGGTGCGAGACGACGCGCCACGACGCCTCGGGCAGCCGGATTTCGCCGAGCTCACGCGTGTGCAGGCCGGCGCCAATTCGGATCTCGGTCGCGTCGGAACACGGTGACGGTACCCGAGCGCGCAAGGTAAAGCGGCGCGAGGCGTAGGCTTCGAGCGGCCCCAGCTCGACGGTATCGCGATGGGAGCCGACCGAGCTGCGCTCGATCGAGAGGCGCGAACTACCTTCGAGGACGCTGAGGTCTTCCAACGGCGGGAGGATGCGCAGCCGCAGCACGCCATCGTTGGCGTC
>DATAQH010000048.1:0-3311 GCA_036264815.1 Candidatus Cybelea sp. | reverse complement strand
CGCAGTCTCCTTCGCCGAGGCCATGCAGGGCGGTTTGGCTTGGCTCGATGTTCCGGCCTATTGGCTCGCCCAGCTCTTCGGTGCAGTCCTTGGCGTTGCAATCGCAAACTCGATGTTTGGCCTGCCCCTGCTGTTTGTCTCGCATCATGTACGAAGCGGGGCACCCCAATGGCAGGCGGAGTTCATCGCCACGTTTGGCTTATTGAGCGTTTTCTGGGGCTGCGTTCGATCGCGATCGGCTCTGACGCCGCTCGCCGTCGCCGCGTACATCGTGGCCGCCTACTGGTTCACCTCGTCTACTTCATTCGCAAATCCAGCGGTTACGATGGCCCGCACGCTGTCGGATACGTTCGCAGGGATTCGCCCCCAGGATGCCCCGGCGTTTATCGCCGCTCAGTTTGCCGGCGCGGTCTGCGCGACGCTCACCTTCAAGTGGCTCGCGCCGGCGCAAGCGACGCGCCCATGACTCAAACGATTGAGGGAACATGAAGCCTGCGGTCTTGTTCGTCTGCAGACACAATAGCGCGAGAAGTCAGATGGCCGAGGCATTCCTAAACGCACTCTGCGCGAACGCTTTTTCGGCTTATAGCGCGGGCTTGGAACCGGGCATCCTGAATCCACTGGCAATTGCGGTGATGCACGAGATCGGGATCGACATATCCGCAAAGTCCACCACGAGTGTATTCGATGTCGCCAAAGCGGGTAGGCTCTTCTCGTATGTGATTACCGTCTGCGACGAGGCCTCTGCAGAGAGCTGCCCCGTGTTTCCCGGGCAAGCACGGCGTCTGCACTGGAGTTTTGCGGATCCCGCGAACCTGAAGGGAACGCCGGAAGAGCGCCTCGCGCAGGCTCGCATCATTCGCGACGAGGTTCGCGCGAAGGTTACCGCGTTTTGCGCGCAATTCTGCGACACCGGCGCCCTACGTGCGCTCGCTAGATTCCGGCGTTCTTGAGCGTCTTGAAGATCGCGCTCGCGAGCTTTCCTGCACCGTCTTCCTTCGACGGCGGCCGGCTATTGAACGAGAACGTGGCGACGACACCTGTTGCCGGATCGTAGAAGTGCACGGTGCGGAAGCCAAGGCTCTCTCCCTCATAAAACCAGATCGCGCCGACATCGGGGACGATCATCTGGGCGACGCCTAAACCGAAACCGCGCGGCTCTTCTGAAGTAACCTTTTCGATCGGTTTTCCGGTCTTCGTCGAAACGAGGCTTTCCATCTCGGCGCGCTGCTTGGGCGCGAGCACGGGGCCCGTATAGAGGTCGCGCGCCCAATGCGCGAGATCTTGCATCGTCGCCGAGATTCCGCCGGCGCCTTGCATCCACGAGAGACTGTCGAGGCTGACGTTAGTTCCGAGTAAGGGGAAAAGCGGCTTATTCTCCGGGTCGCTGTTCACGAAATAGCCGGCAGGCAGACGCGCTAATACGTCGGCCGGGTACTGGCTCGGTGCGTAAAACGTGTTGTTCAAATTGGGGCCGCCATGGAAAAACCGCTTATCCAGCTGGTTGGGGAACGTATCACCCGACGCTTTTTCAACGATCAGCTCGGCGAGCAGATAGTTCGTATTAGAGTACGCGTATCCGGCGGTCGGTTTCGGCACTTTCGTATCGGTCGGATAGGCATACGCGATCAGCTCGGGGACCGTGAAGTGGCGCTTGGGGGTCTTCGCATAGGCGGCGAGCATCTCGTCGTTGTTGTCGTAGCTCGGGATGCCGCTGGTCATGCTGAGCAGCCGGCGGATCGTGACGTTCTTCCAGGCAGGATACTGCGGAAGCCATTTTCCGAGCGGCTGATCGATATTCAGCTTTCCTTCGGCCTCGAGCTGCAGAATCGCGACCGCGGTAAACGCTTTTGTATTGCTCCCGATCTGAAAGATGTTGTCTGGTGTGACCGGGTCGCCGCCACCGTACTGCGTTCGTCCGGCGGTGATATTGATGTCGCCGCTCGATTCCTTGAGACTGACGCTAAGCGAGATCGCCGAAAGATGCTCGATCTTCGAGCGCGTCGCAAGATATTGGTTAACGTCACGCTGAAGAGCGGCTTTGAGTGTGGCGGTGGGTTGGCTCGCCGCCGAGGCCGGCATGGCGAGCAACAGCGCCGAGAGCGCAAGGGCAATTGTGCGTAGCATAAGCGAGATGCGTTGGCGAAAACCCACGTGAATCCCGCGCCGGGCGGCTTCTTGCTCCGCACGTCGGCTTGACAGCCGTGATAATCTGGCTTCTTATGGATTTTGAGCCGAACGAGTACGTACGGCCGGAGAACCTGCCGGGCGGCGCGGTGGAGTTCGCTTTCTGCCGCTACTGCGGCCGCGCTTTGCTCGTAACTCCGGGAAGCAATGCCGACTGCGGTATGCACCTCAATTAAAGTCGGGTTCGGGAGCGTCTTTTCGATCGCGCTACCGCAAAATCGGCGTTTCTAACCACGCCGATGTTTCGTTTTAGCACGCGGTACGAAGGGTAGAAAGCGCCACGAAAGAGAGGACCCATGTACGATACAGACGATGCATTCGAATCCGAAATATACTACGACCGAGAGCCGGCCGGCGCGGCGGTAGACCGCCTCCACGGGCTGGGCTACGGCCGCGACGACATCAGCGTTATGATGGATGACAAAACGCGCGAGAAGGCGTTCTCCGCGGTCGTCAATGCGAAAGGCAGCGAAGGTATTGCTGCCGGGGCCACCATTGGAGGCGTTCTTGGCGCGATCGTAGCCGGGCTTACCGCCACCGGCAGCGTCGCGGCAATCGCCGGCACGGGCGGTTTGGCCACGCCGCTGGTCGTGGGTCCTTTAGCGGCTGCGCTGGCCGGTCTGGGAGCCGGCGCCGCGGGCGGCGGCATCGTCGGCGGACTGATCGGCGTCGGTATCGGCGAGAAACGCGCCAAGGACTACGAGAAGGGCCTGCGCGAGGGCGGCATTCTCGTTGCGGTTCGCCCGAAGACGAAAGAGCATCGGGCCGACGTTCGAAAAGCACTCGGCTCTCGCGACGTGGACTATGCCGGCGAGACTCGCGCGGAAAACATTCGCTGATTAGGGGCTTTTGCGAATCAGCGAAAGGGGGATGGGCTTGGGCCGATCCCCCATCTGCATCAATGGTTGGGAATTAACGGCGGTTGAAAACCCTTCAAAAAGGGCAAAACATCTTAAAGAGAGAGAGGCATTCGATGGCAGGTATTCTTTGGGCGATTATTTCCGTGTTGTTTGTTTTGTGGCTGTTGGGATTCTTGCTGCATTTTGGTGGAGGCTTAATTCACCTCATCCTCGTCATTGTCGTCGTACTCGTGGTAGTTAACCTGTTGACGGGCCGGGGCGCCC
>DATAQH010000261.1:0-11680 GCA_036264815.1 Candidatus Cybelea sp. | reverse complement strand
CCATCAGCGCCGAGACCTCCGAGCCCGCCTGCATGTAGCGGAAGATATTATCCATGAAGAGCAGCACGTCGGCGCCCAGCTCGTCGCGGAAATACTCGGCCATCGTCACGCCGGTCTGCGCGACGCGAAAGCGCACGCCCGGCGGTTCGTCCATCTGCCCGAAGACCAGCGTCGTCTGATCGATGACGCCCGACTCTTTCATTTCGAGCCACAAATCGTTGCCTTCGCGCGTCCGTTCGCCGACGCCGGTGAAGACCGAGAAGCCTTTGTGGACGTAGGCGATGTTGCGGATGAGCTCTTGAATGAGCACCGTCTTGCCGACGCCCGCGCCGCCGAAGAGACCGACCTTACCGCCGCGCGTATAGGGCGCCATGAGGTCGACGACTTTGATGCCCGTCTCGAAAACGCGCGCGGTCGGCTCTTGGTACTTCAACTCCGGTGCGGGACGGTGAATCGGCCACAGCGCCGCAGCCTTTACCGGCGCGTCGCTGTCGATCGTCTTGCCGAGCACGTTGAAAATCCGGCCCAGCGTCCCTTCGCCAACCGGAACCATGATCGGGCCCCCGGAGCTGCGCACCGCCGCTCCTCGAACCAGACCGTCGGTCGAACCGAGGGCGAGGCAGCGGACCTGATTATCCCCAAGCTCGTCCTGCACTTCGAGCGTCAGTTCGCGCGCGGCCATCGCCGTTCCACCGAGCTGCGTTCCCGCCGCGGCTCCGCCGGATGCGGCACCGTTTCCAGAGGGGTGTGAATCCTCGTTGACGTTGACGACCAGCGCGTCGTTGATCTTCGGCAACGTCTGCGGTGTGAACTCGACGTCGACGACGTTTCCGAGCACTTGGACTACTTTTCCGGTATCAGCAGCCATGGTCAGGTCTCTTTTCCTTCCGATTCCTCGTACGGTTTAGTTGATTATCTTGCACCTATTCGACCCCGAGCGCTTCCGCGCCGCCGACGATCTCGAGCAGCTCCTTGGTAATCGCGGCCTGGCGCGCGTTGTTCATTGCGATCGTCAGCTCGTCGATCAGTTTCGAGGCATTATCGGTCGCGTTGGTCATCGCAACGAGCTGTGCGGCGAAGAACGCGGCGTCGGTCTCGAGCATCGCCGAGTAGATCGTGAACTCGAGGTACTTCGGCAGCAGCCGCGAGAGCACGAGTTCGGGCGAGGGCGCGAACTCGATAGCGCCTCGCGGGCCGGCGGGCGCCGCTTCGGGCTTCGCGTCGTTGCGAAACATCGAAAGGTCCTCGGCGAGGATCGGCACGAGCTTGCGCCGCTGCGGGCGCTGGAGCATCATCGTCACGAGCTTCTGTGAGACGAGCACGATCTCGGAGATATCGCCGCGGCCGAAGTCGTCGGCCGTACGGCGCGCCACCTCGCGTGCGGTGTCGAGTTTCGAGTCCGACCCGAGCGGCCACGAAGGATAATCGGCGATGCCCAAGCGGCGCACCGCGTTGCGCGCTTTGACGCCGACGGTATAGTAGCGAACGGCGCCCTGGGTGCGCGCGAAATCTTCGGCGGCGCGTATGACGTTGGAGTTGAAAGCTCCGGCGAGCCCCTTGTCTGAGCTCATCAGGATGATCCCCGGCGGAGCACCCTCCTTCCCAGGCTTCATGAAGGGATGGTCGACGGACGAGACCGCGGAGATCAAATCGCCGAGCATTTCGCCCAAGGCATCGGCGTACGGACGCGCGCGCTTCCGCGCCGCCTCGGCCCGGCGGATCTTTGCCGCGGCGACCTGTTTCATCGCCTTGGTGATCTGCTGGGTGTTCCTTAGCGACCGAATCCGGTCGCGCAGATCTCGTACGGAAGGCATCGGTTCTTAGAAGCTCTTGTTGAACTCGGTAATTGCCGCGTCGAGCTGCTTGCGCGTATCGTCGGAGAGCTGCGAGCTCTGCGCGATTGCGGCGGGGATTTCGGGATGCTCCGCGTGCAGGAAGTCGATCAAACCCGAGGCCCAGCTTGCGAGCCGCGCGGTGGGAACGTCGTTGCTAAATCCGTTGGTCGCGGCGTAGATGATCGCGACTTGATCCTCCATCGGCTGCGGCTGATACTGCGGCTGCTTGAGCAGCTCGGTCAGTTTCTCGCCGCGCATCAGCTGATTCTGGGTTGCCTTGTCGAGGTCGCTGGAGAGTTTCGCGAACGCGGCCAGGTCGCGATATTGCGCGAGCTCGAGCTTGAGCTGTCCGGCGACCGATTTCATCGCCTTCGTCTGCGCCGCTCCGCCCACGCGCGAGACGGAGAGCCCGATATCGACGGCCGGGCGAATTCCTTGGAAGAAGAGCTGCGGCGTCAGGTAGATCTGCCCGTCGGTAATCGAGATGACGTTGGTGGGAATGTAGGCCGAGAAATCGCCCGCCTGCGTCTCGATCACCGGCAGCGCCGTAAGCGAGCCCCCTCCCATATCGTCGGAGAGCTTCGCCGAGCGCTCCAACAAGCGCGAGTGCAGGTAGAACACGTCGCCGGGATAGGCTTCGCGGCCCGGCGGCCGGCGCAGGAGCAGCGACATCTCGCGATAGGATTGCGCGTGCTTCGTCAGGTCATCGAAGACGATCAACGCGTCTTTGCCTTGATACATTAACTCCTCGGCCATCGCGCAGCCGGCAAACGGCGCGAGCCAGCGCAGCGCGGCCGCCTCCGATGGGCTCACCGCCACGATCGTCGTGTAGGCCATCGCGCCCTTCTGTTCGAGGATCTGGGCGAGCGCCGCAACGGTCGAATTCTTTTGGCCGATCGCGACGTAGACGCAGAATACGTTGCGTCCCTTCTGGTTGATGATCGTGTCGATCGCGATCGCCGTCTTTCCGGTCGAACGATCCCCGATGATGAGCTCGCGCTGGCCCTTACCGATGGGGATCAGCGCGTCGATCGCGCGAATTCCGGTCTGCAGCGGCTGCTTTACCGGCTGGCGCTGCACGACGGTCGGCGCGACGTTCTCGATCGTGCGGTAGCGAGCGGTGGCGATCTCCCCTTTGCCGTCGATCGCTTGGCCCAGCGGATTGACGACTCGGCCGAGGAGCGCCTCACCGACCGGAACCGAAGCGATGCGACCGGTTCGCCGAACGCTCGTACCCTCTTGGATGTCGACGTCCGGACCCATGATGACGACGCCGACGTTATCCTCTTCGAGGTTGAGTGCGACGCCCTGCAGACCGTTGGGGAACTCGACGAGCTCCGAAGATCGCACGCCTCGCAGCCCGTAGACCCGTGCGAGGTTGGCGCCGACTTCGATGACGGTTCCGACTTCGTCTTCGGCAACGCCGGTCTTGAACTGCTCGATCTGCTGCTTGAGGATTCCGGCTATTTCATCTGCGTTGATCATGCGTAAGCTTTCTTCGTTCGACTAGGAGATGGTAGAGAGTTCTCTAGCGAGGCTGTCCAGGCGACCGGCAATCGTGGCGTCGATTCGGCGATCGCCCATCACCAATCGCACGCCGCCGATGAGCTTCGGATCGACCTCTTGGGTGACTTCGAACTTCTTGCCGTAGGCGCGTTCGAGCTTCTCGACGAGCGCCGCGTACTCGGCGCGTTCGAGCGGGCGGGCCGACGTCATCACGAGCGTCTCGGCTCCGCGGGCCGCGCGCTGCAGTGCGAGAAACTCTTTGACGAGCGCGCCGAGCAGCGTTTCGCGCCGCTTGCGTACGAGCAGCAGCACCGTGTGGAGCGCGACGGGGTCGACCTTTTCGCCGAAGGCCTCGGCGAGGAGCCGTTCCTTATCGGGCCGCGGCACGACGGGCGAGGCGAAGAACTCGTAGATCTTGCCCCGGTCGCCGATCGCCCCGGCGATTGCCGTAAGGTCTGCGGCGATCTTCTCGCCGATTCCGCGTTCGCGGGCGAGCATATCGACGGCGACGGCATAGCGGCGCGCAAGGGTCTGATTAACCACGCGCGCTCTCCTTCAGCGTGTCGGCAAAGCCTTCGATCAGACGCTCGTCGACCGAGGGTCCGATCCGGCGTGCCGCGTCGTCGCGCGCAATCTTCAGCGCGCGCTCGACGAGATCGTCGCGCAGCCGCTGGCGGGCCGCCGCTCGCGCGCGTTCGAGCTCGCCTTGGGCATCTCGCAGCGCGCGCTCCCCCGACTCAGTGGCCTCGGCGATCGCCGCTTCCCGCTCGCGCGCGGCGTGCAGCTCGGCGCGCTGCGCGATCAGCTCCGCGTCGCGGCCTGCGCTGCGGATCTCCTCGTGCAGTGCACTCAGCGCGCCCTTTACTTCGTCTCGATGACGCTCCGCCTCGGCGATCTGCCGATTGCTGCGTTCTTGGGCCGCCATGAGCACGGGCTTGAGAAAGCGGTTCCACATAAAGACGAGCACCGCAATGAAAAGGACCGAGGATACAACCTGGCTCCAGACCGCAATTTGAATGTAGAGCTGGGCTTGGCTCATCTCGCGGCCTCCGGAATCACCCGGTCGAGCATGAAGTCGGCGAGTCCCTGGACCGCCTGCGGCTCCTCGGCGCGCGCCTCCTCGAGCTCCGTACGCACCGTCGCCTGCGCCCGTTCGACGGCGTCGCGCGCGCGTTGTGAGAAGCCGGTCGAGATCTCCGCGGCCTCGTTCGAAGCGGCAGCGCGTTGAGCTGCGACGCGATGCTCCGCCTCGCGCCGCGCGGACGCGCGAACCTCTTCGGCCTGCGCCCGCAGAGTGGCCGCTTCGGCTTGATAGCGATCGTAGTCGGAGACCAAACTATTGATGTACTGCCGGCGCCGAGAGATCGCGGCCGCGACCGGTCGCAAAAAGACCACGTACAACACCGCGAAAAAGATCGCGAAGTTGATCAGCTGTACGACCAGCGTCCCGTTGACCGACAGGAACGACATTGACCCCTATTTTACCAGCGACGTGATGATCGCCGGAACCTTGGCGACGACGAGCAGGATATAGAACGAGAGCGCGATGGCGATGAACGGCACCGCTTCCAAGACGCCGACGCCGAGGAACATGAACAGGAAGATGTTCGGCCGCGCCTCGGGTTGACGGGAGATCGACTCGACCGCCTTTGCGGCGACGGTTCCGTCGCCGACGGCCGAGCCGAAGGCCACGCCCGAGATGATGATGCCGAACGAGATGAGCGCTGCGGCTGCGATTAAAGCTTGGGGATTCAAGGGTTTTCCTTTCTAATGGTCGTCGGCAAGCGCCAGCGAAAGATAGACGATTGCCAGCAACGTAAAGACGAAAGCTTGGATCGTTCCGACGAAGAAGTTGAAGAACTGAATCAGCACGGGCACGACGGCTACGCCGAGCGAGAGGTTGAAAAAGCCGATGCTGACGTGCGCGAGAATGATCGACGTGACGATGACGAAGAGCAGCTCGCCTACGAAAATGTTGAAGAAGAGCCGCGCCGCAAGCGTGATCGGTCGAAGGATCTCGTCGAGAACGTTGACCGGAAAGAGCGCGGGGAAGGGTTTGAAGACGTCTCCGAGATAGCCGGGGCCCTTCTTCCTAAACGCCACTATCTGAATAATGAAGAAGACCACGAGCGCAAGCGGAACGACGGTATTGAGGTCGGCCGTCGGCGAGCCGCCGAAAGGCAGACCCAACGCCTTGAACGGCAGCATGCCGAACTGATTGAGCAGAAAGATGAAGATGAAAAGGGCGACGAAAAACGGGACGAACGGCTCCCCTTCTTCGCCCAATACGCTCGTGACCAGATCCGCGATATAGTTGAAGACGGCTTCGAGCACGGCTTGGCGTTTGGTCACGTACGGCGATCGGTAGCTCGCGCCGATCCAGCCGAGGAACAGCAACGCCAGGATCATGACGAGCCAGGTCGTCACGATCGTGTCGGCATGAACCGCCCCGAGAACGGGCAGATGCCAAAGTATGTGTTCGCCGATGTGTTCGTGCACCGATAGTTTCCGTTAAGGCTTCCGTCTGAAGACTCGCAGCGCGCCTAAGGCATACGCGGCAAGAGGGAAAAAGAAACCAGCCAGAAACGGCCCGAGCGACCACCACGGTCCACGGGCCGCCAACGCCGCGGCTACTATACTAAAGGCCGCCAGCCGCAGTAAACTACTTAACCCAAAGTAGATGGGGCTGCGCGTTTCCGCCAAGCGCTCGCTGCCTCGCATGATCGCGAGCATGTTGGCGATTCCGCAAACGGCTCCAACCGAAAGCGCCAGACTTGCAAACCAGGCCAACGGCAAGAGCAGGAGTGAAAAGGCGGCGGCCACCACGCCGGAGACCGCTGCAACGGACCACTTGAGACGGTAATAGGCGGCGAGATCTGCCGTTGACTCGGCGCCGCTGTAGCTACGTCGGTCCGGAGGCATATCCTTCCCGGCCATCGGTTGTCTAGCTCATGCCATCGACTTCGCGAGCAGACGAAAGGCCGAGTACGCGCCGAGGATCCCCCCAATCGTCAATCCGCCGGGCGCGAAGACGGGCTGCGCGAACCGCTCTGCCGCTAGTACTCCGGCGCCCAGCCCAAGGATGGCGCAGCCGGCGAAGCTTCCGCCGGCGAGCAGGACCGGCAGAAGGGCCTTCACTGGGGGGAAACGACCTTGGGATTCTTCGGATCGAAGGGTTCGGGATAGCCACCCGAGCGCAGCCTCGCCAACAGCCACTCGACGATCCGCGGCGAGGCGTAGCCGTCGCCGTACGGATTCTGTGCGCGGGCCATCGCGCCGTACGCGGCGTCATCGGTGAGCAGGCGGTTCGCGGCCTCGAGAATGCGCTCGCGGCGGTGACCGATCAACGCGAGCGTCCCAGCCGCAAGACCTTCGGGGCGCTCCGTCTCGTCGCGCATGACCAGGACCGGCTTCCCCAGGCACGGCGCCTCCTCTTGAATGCCGCCCGAATCGGTAAGCACGAACGTCGAACCTTTGACCGCGGCGACCATCTCGCCGTAGTCGACCGGGTCGACGAGCCAGATGCCCGGCGCCTCGCCCAGAAGTTCGCGCGCGATCGGTGCGACCCGCGGTGAGGGATGGACCGGCCAGTAGATCTGCGGTTTGGTCGGAAGCTCGGTGATCGCCCGCAAGGCTTCGCAGATCTCTCCCATGTGGGGATGGTTTTCCCGGCGATGCGCGGTGACGACGATGATCGGGCGCGCCGGATCGAGCTCGTTCCAGCGGGGCGGCGTGCCGAGGTTGGGACGCCGCGCCGTCTCGAGAAAGGCGTCGATCACGGTGTTGCCCGTCACGACGACATCGCTGGGTTCGACGTTCTCGACGAGCAGATGTTCGCGCGCCAGCGGCGTCGGTGAAAAGTGATACGACGTTATCGTCCCCGTCAGCCGCCGGTTCATCTCCTCGGGATATGGCAGCCAGCGATTGCTGGTGCGCAGACCGGCCTCAACGTGTCCGACCGGAATCTGCTGATAGAAGGCCGCGAGCGCCGCTGCGGTACTCGTCGTCGTATCGCCGTGAACGAGGACGACGTCCGGGCGCGCGTCGGCGAGTGCCGGTTCCATTCCCGTCAGGACGCGCGTCGTGATCTCGGTGAGCGTCTGATCCTCCGTCATCACGTTGAGGTCGTAGTCGGGAACGATGGCAAAGAACTCGAGCAGATCGTCGAGCATGCGGCGGTGTTGTGCGGTCACGCAGACGCGGTGGACGATATCGGGGTGCGCCTGCAGCGCGTGGACGACCGGGGCCATTTTGATCGTATCGGGGCGGGTGCCGAAAACGGTCATTACCCGCAGCTCATTCGACATTTATGATGCGTGCCTAAAGACGTGCGTGAACTCGCCCGAGAATGCGAGCGCCACCGCTCCGAGAACGAAGCAGACCGCGTACAAGAGCAGTACGGCTTGGCGCACGTTGAGACCGAAGCGAAAGATCAGCTGATGGTGAAAGTGTCCTCGGTCGGCTTCGGTGATCCGCTTCCCGCTGGTCGCCCGGCGGACGATTGCCGCGGCCGTGTCGAGGACCGGAAGGGCGAGTACGAGCAGCGGGACGACGATGCTGATCGCGATCGCGGTCTTGCTCGCCCCGATTATCGAGACCGTGCCGAACACGTAGCCGATGAAGAGCGACCCCGCATCGCCGAGGATGATGCGGGCCGGATTAAAATTATAAGGAAGAAAGCCGAGCGCCGCCCCCGCCAGCGCGACGACGACCAGCGCGACGACCGGATTCGCGTGCAAGACGGCAATGATAAAGAGAAAGATGCTGGAAATCGCCGCGACGCCGGTTAGCAGACCATCGAGGCCGTCGAGGAAATTGATCGCGTTCATCATCCCGACGTACCAGAGCAGCGTCAGCGGGACGCCGACCCAGAACGGAAAGTCGATCCAGTTCGTGCCGGGATTGCGATCGAAGGGATTGTTGATGCCTGGAATGACGAATCCGTAAAGCATCGAGATCGACGCGACGACGACCTGAGCGATCAGCTTGTTACGCGGACGCATCTGCATGACGTCGTCCCAGATGCCGACCCCCACGATCAGCAGGCTCCCGAAGAGCAGCCCGACGAGTTTGTGCACCGCGTCGAACTGATCGCCCGCAGGCAGAAGGTGGAACGGCGAGGCCATCGCGACGCCCAGCACGGCGAAGAGCGCGAAGGCGAACCCAAAGAAAACCGCGATGCCGCCGACGCGCGGTTTGGGGGAGTCGTGCATGCGCCGCTCGTCGCCGGCGGCGTCGACGATTCCGAGACGATTCGCCAGCCGGACGATCAGTGGAGTGCCCAAGAGACTGACGAGGCCCGCTAGGCCGAAAGCCGCTGCATACACCGCGGCAGCGCTCAGCACGTGAGGACTCACCCGCGCGCTCCTTCGAGCATCGAATAGGCCAGCACGGCGACTCCGGCTTCGGCCAGCAGCTGGGTCGCGATCGGGTCGGGGTACGGCCGATCGTAGACGATCTTCGTGACGCCGGCGCTGATCAGCAGCTTCGAACAGTTTACGCACGGCTGATGGGTGCAGTACGCAACCGCCCCGGCGAGACTGACGCCGTGCAGTGCGCCTTGAACGACCGCGTTTGCTTCTGCGTGCGTGGCCCGCAGGCAATGATCGTTTGCCAACTCGCAGCCGACTTCGGTGCAATGCGCGACGCCGCGCGGCGCGCCGTTATAGCCCGTCGTGAGAATGCGGTGCCCGCGCGTCAGCACGCAGCCAACCGCGGCTCGCGGGCAGGTCGCGCGCGTACTGACGGTCTGCGCGATCTGCATGAAGTACTCATCCCAGCCGGGGCGCACGGGCAACGTCAGGGGACGTCGAAGCGAGAGGTTAGCTCGCGCACGCGGTCTCCGAGCCGCTCGATCTGCTCGCGCTGCTCGATATCGCCGAAGGCGTCACAGATGATCCGCGCCACTTCGCGGCACTCCTCGACGCCGAAGCCGCGCGTCGTGATCGCCGGCGTGCCGATGCGAATCCCGCTGGCCACGAACGGCTTCTGCAGATCGAAGGGAATTGCGTTCTTATTGACCGTGACGTTGATCTCGTCCAGATACGCCTCGACCGCTTTGCCCGTGAGGCCTTTGACCGATACGTCGACGAGCATCAAGTGCGTGTCGGTTCCGCCGCCTACCAGTCGCAGCCCCGCACGCGTAAACTCGTCGGCCATCGCTCGCGCGTTTTCGACGACGCGCCGCTGATAGTCGACGAACTCGGGCGCGAGCGCTTCGCCGAAGGCGACCGCCTTCGCCGCGATCGTGTGCATCAGCGGGCCGCCTTGGATACCGGGAAAGACGCTCTTGTCGAGCGGCTGCGCCCACTTGCTGGTGCACAGGACGAAGCCGCCGCGGGGGCCGCGCATCGTCTTGTGCGTCGTCGAGGTGACGAAATCGGCAACGGAGACCGGCGACGGATGAAGGCCGGCGGCGACCAGGCCCGCGACGTGGGCGAAGTCGACGAGCAGGGTCGCGCCGATCTCTCGCGCGATATCGGCAAAGGGTTCGTACTCCATGATGCGGGGATAGGCGCTCGCACCGGCGACGATCAGCTTCGGCCGGTGCTCGCGCGCGAGCGAACGCATCTCGTCGAAATCGATTAGCTCGCTATCTTTGCGGACGCCGTATGCCAACGCGTTATAGAGCTTTCCCGAAAAGCTGACCTTCGTTCCGTGGGTAAGGTGGCCGCCGTGAGCGAGCGACATTCCCAGAACCGTGTCGCCCGGCTGCAGCACGGCCATGAAGACCGCCATGTTCGCCTGGGCGCCCGAATGCGGCTGCACGTTGGCATGATCGGCTTTAAAGATGCGTCCGAGCCGCTCGAGTGCAAGCGTCTCGGCGACGTCTACCCACTGGCAGCCGCCATAGTAGCGCTTTCCGGGATAGCCTTCGGCGTATTTGTTGGTCAGCACCGATGCGTTGGCTTCGCGAACGGCTCGGCTCGCGTAGTTTTCCGACGCAATGAGCTCGAGGTTCTCGCGCTGCCTCCGTTCCTCACCGGCGATCGCAGCGAAGACCTCGGGGTCCGCCGACTCGATATGGCTTGGGGTCAGGATCTCCATTGCCGTGCTTCTTTGGGTGTTTGCGCGCCGGTGACCTTGAGAGCGCGGGGACGAGGGTGAGCACCGGCGACCGGTCGAAAATCCGAGCTCGATGAAGCTTGCTTGTGCGAGCAGTGCCCTCGGGCGCGAGATCGAAAACGGCGAGCTCACACAACTCGAATTTTTGGATCTGTGCGCGCACGAGCTCGATTGCGACGGCGTCGTGCTGGACGTGCGCCACTTCCCTCGGGTCGACGCCGACTACCTCGCACAGGTCAAGAAGGTGGCCGCCGACTGGGGACTGACGATCGCGGCGCTGAGCGACGCGAGCCTTTTCAAAGCCGAGGGGAGCGCCGTAGAGCGGATCTTCGACTACGCCGTCACGCTGGGTGCTCCACTGATCGCCGCGCCGCTGTGCGGGGAAACGGAGTGCTCTTGGACGCAACAGCTCACGCGGTTGAGCGAGGCGACGGCGCTGGCCAAAGCGGCGAACGTTACCCTCGCGCTGCGAAACGCTCCGTCGACGTTGGCGAACAGCACGCACGATTGTAAGCGCGTTGTCAAGGAGACGGACTCCGCGTGGCTGCGATATGGCCCGGATCCGCCGGCGCTCGACGGCGCGAGCGATCCGGGCGCACTCGCACCGAACACCGTGCTGCTTTGGGCCCGAGTTCGCGGCGTGGAGCCGCAAGCCATCGCCGATGCCGCTGCGGCGTTCGACGTCTTCCGCGGATTTGTCGCACTCGACGAGCCCGGCGAAGACGCGGACGTCAGGCTCGCCGGCGTTGCGCTGCGCCAGTGGCGCGAGGCGCTCTGTCGTAGGGCAAAGAGGAACTCAACCACAGATAGCGTCTTGCCCACGCGGTGAACGAACCTGCGATCTCGCAGGTGGGTGCGGCCCGGGCGCCCGTCCGCCAAGCAGCGAGCTTCGCGATCCGTCGTCCCCGGAGCTTGTGCTCCCTAGGTTTTCTAAGTCGGTTCGGTACCAACGTGCGCTGCGCGCTAAGCGCAGTCGAGCCCCTCTACCGTACCACCGCCGGTCAAGGGGGGCCCGTGCCGCCTAGAGTCGCGCTGCAGTGCGGCTACGAGCGAGAGAATGGGTACGCTCTTCGCCGCACCGCAGCGTGGCTCTAGGCAGCACAGGCATTTAAGAAGATGCTAAACTTTTGCACCTAGAGCAAGCTAGTAGAAGGCGGATGTTTCCCGAAAGCGCGCTTGGATGTCTGCGATAACGATCTCCGTTACGGCGATGGATCTCCCGCTGGTTCACGTCTTCAAAATTGCGCGAGGCGAAGAAGCGGTCGCACGTACTG
>DATAQH010000244.1:0-6408 GCA_036264815.1 Candidatus Cybelea sp. | reverse complement strand
ATCGTGAAGGCGTTTTTCCGGACCGACATCCGCACGCAAGGCTCCGGCAACATCGGCGCAATGAACGCGCTGCGCACCCTCGGAAAGGGCGGCGCCATTGCGGTGCTGCTGCTCGATGCGCTCAAAGGCTTCGTGCCGACGCTCTGGGCGCTGACCTTCTTCCGAGGCCGCTTGGATCTCGACCCGCTGCCCCCCGGGCAAGAGATTCTGGCCTCGCTCGTCGCCGCCGGAACGGTCTTGGGGCATTGCTACTCTCCCTGGCTGCGTTTTCGCGGAGGCAAGGGCGTCGCGACCTCGTTTGGCGCGATCTTCGCGCTCTCGTGGCCGGCCGGGCTCGTCGCGGCAGGGGGCTGGCTCGCCGGCGCGGCGCTCACGCGTTACTCGTCGGTCGGTTCGATGCTGGGCAGCGTCCTGGCGCCCTTCGCGCTATGGTTCTTCACTCGTTCCCTTCCGGAGACGGCCTACGGCGTCTTCGCCGCGCTGCTGATCCTCTGGAAGCATCGGGAAAACATCGAACGCTTGCGTACGGGAAAGGAAGCCGCGATTCGGCTTTCCAAGCCCTAGGCAATGATTTCGTCAAACGATCTTCGTAACGGCGTCACGATCAGCGTGGACGGCCAGCTCTGGACCGTCATTGAGTTCCTCCACGTCAAGCCCGGCAAAGGCTCCGCTTTCGTTCGGACCCGCTTGAAGAACGTTAAAACCGGTACGACGCTGGAACGTACGTTCCGCGCAGGCGAAAAGCTCGAACGCGCGGTCGTCGACAACCGCCAGATGCAGAGGCTCTACAACGATGCGGACGGCTATCACTTCATGGACCAAGAGAGTTTCGAGAACGTCACCCTGCAGCGCGATCTGATCGGCGACCCGGCCGACTTCTTGAAAGACGGCATGGTCGTGGATATGCAGTTTCATGAAGACGCTCCAATCGGCGTCGACCTTCCGGCACACGTCGAGCTGAAGATCGTCGAAACGGACCCGGGATTCAAGGGCGATACCGCGCAGAACGCGACCAAACCCGCCAAGCTGGAAACGGGCGCTACCGTCAACGTCCCGCTCTTCGTCGAGGCCGGAGACGTCATTCGAATCGACACGCGCGACCGTCGCTACATCGGCCGCTCGAGCTAGCGGCCCAACGACCTGCGCTTTTCCCTCGAGCTCTTCGGTGCGGCGTTTTTAGCTAGCACTTTCGGCTCGATGGTTGGCCTGGGCGGGGGGTTCGTGCTCGTTCCCATCCTCCGTCTCTTTTTGGGATTCGCGCCGGCCGACGCGGCCGGCACCTCGCTCGTTCTGATCGTCGCCAACAGCGCCAGCGGCGCATTTACGTATCTGCTGCAGCGGAGGGTTCACCTCAAGATCGGATGGCTGATCGCCGCGGGCGGCCTACCGGGGAGCATCCTCGGCGCAATCGCGTCGGTTCACATCTCGCCCCGCCTCTTCGATACGATCCTCGCGATCCTACTCGTCGGCGTCGCCATCGATATGTTCTGGAACGCGGAGAGAAGAATCGCAGGACGCCCCGAGCACCATCGAGTCTCGGCGATCAAAGGCATGTCCTACCGCGCCGCCCTCGGCTTGGGATTCGTCGTCGGCATTTTCTCCAGCCTCTTTGGGCTCGGCGGCGGCATTGTTTTGGTGCCCACGTTTCTCTACTTCTCCGAGCTCCCAGCGCACGCAATTAGCGCGACCTCGCACTTTGGCATCTTGCTCACGTCGCCCGTCGGCCTGGTAGTCCACATTGCCCAGCACGACATCGTCGGGCGCGACGTCATTCCGCTGGTTGCCGGGGGACTGCTCGGAGGCCCCGTCGGAGCACGTCTCTCGCTGCGATTGAAATCCCCGCAGCTGTTGATCGTCGTTGCGATTGCGCTGGTTACGGCGGCAATAACGCTGATCTGGCGCCAGCTTTAAGAGGGCAGTCCGCTAACGCGGCGAGGTCATCTCCTTGGGAACGACGATGCGGTCGTACTCTTCTTCGGTAACGTGCCCCAGCGAAAGCGCGGCCTTCTTCAGCGTCGTTTTTTCGTGGTGCGCCTTCTTCGCGATCTCGGCGGCTCGATCGTAACCGATCTTCGGCGAGAGCGCGGTGACGACCATCAGCGACTCGTCGAGATACTTCTTGATCTGTTCTTCGTTGGCTTGGAGCCCTTCGACCGCGTGTTCGCGGAACATCGTGCAGGCGTCGCGCAGCAGCGTCGTCGAGTGCAAAAAGTTGTAGATCATCACCGGGTTGAAGACGTTGAGCTCGAAGTTTCCCTGCGAGGCTCCGAAGCTGACCGCCAGGTCGTTACCGTACACTTGCACGCAGACCATCGTCATCGCTTCGGACTGGGTCGGGTTCACCTTGCCGGGCATGATCGAGCTGCCGGGTTCGTTCTCAGGCAGGATCAGCTCGCCGATTCCGGCCCGCGGTCCGGAAGACAGCCAGCGAATGTCGTTGGCGATTTTCATCAGCGCGGCGGCCAGCATCTTCAGCGCGCCGGAGGCGAAGACGAAGTCGTCGTGCGAGGCCAGTGCCGTGAATTTATTTGGGTGCGAACGGAACGGCAGTCCGGTCAGCTCGGCGATCTTCGCCGCCACGCGCTCGCCGAACTCGGGATGCGCGTTGAGCCCGGTGCCGACGGCCGTGCCGCCGATCGCGAGATCGTAGAGAGGGTCGAGCGCTTCTTTGCAGGCGCGGATCGCCCGGTCGAGCTGCGTGACGTAGCCGGAAAACTCTTGGCCGAGCGTGACGGGCGTCGCGTCCTGCAGGTGCGTGCGTCCGACCTTGACGATCTGCGACCACTCGAGCGCCTTGTCGTGCAGGGCGTCGCGCAGCTCCTGCACCGCCGGCAGCATCTGCGACATCCCCCGTGCGCCGGCCACGTGCATCGCGGTGGGAAACGTATCGTTCGACGACTGAGACATGTTGACGTGATCGTTGGGGTGCACCGGCTGCTTCGATCCCATCTCCCCGCCGGCAAGCTCGATCGCGCGATTCGAGATCACCTCGTTCACGTTCATGTTGGTCTGGGTTCCCGAACCGGTCTGCCAGACGCGCAGCGGAAAGTGCGCGTCGAGTTTTCCGGCGATCGCCTCGTCGGCTGCGGCCGCGATCAATCGCGTTCGTTCGTCGTCGAGCTTCCCGAGATCGTGGTTCACGAGTGCGGCCGACTTTTTCAGCAGCGCCATCGCCAGGACGACTTCCCGCGGCATGACGTCGCGCGGCCACGAGGCCTCGCCGATGTCGAAATGCACGAGCGAGCGCGCGGACTGCGCGCCGTAATACTTGTCGGCGGGAACGGCGATCGTTCCCATGGAGTCGCTCTCGATGCGGGTGGCCTGTCCGTTTGCGAGTTTTGTCGTCATAGCAACGGAAACTTTCGGCGTCAGCTGCGGCCTTTCCGTGCGGCTTTGCGCAGTTCGAGCGTCGTTCCCGCCTCTTTCATCTCGACGATTTCGTAAATCGTCAGCGGATAGCGCGGATCGAAGCGACGTTTGTTGCACCTCCCGCAGCTCGACGGCTTGCTCGGGCGGCTTCGGCGCAGCGCTTCGAAGCCGCAGGCCTCGCAACGCAGGAGGTAGCGCTTGCCGGACTCTCGCAGCGGGCGGACGTTGCCGAGATCGTGGTAGATCGAGGAAAGGCCGCATTCGCGCAGCTTGCGCTTGAAACGCGCGCCGTGCCCGGGCTCCTTGAACCTTGCGAAGCACCACGCGTGCACCATCTCGTGCAGCAGCGTCTCTTCCAGCGCTTCGGGCCTATTGCGGAAGTGTTTGGGCGAAAGCTCGATGAGCAGCGGCGGGGCCGTGTAGCTGATGCGTCCGGCGGAGTTCGAGAAGCGTTCGTTGTAACGGATGCGGCAGTCCGGGACTTCGCCATTAAAGTAGCGATAGTTCAAGCGCGCAAAGGTAAGCTGCAGATCGGCTTCGGAGGGGAGCACGCAAGAGTTTTTCGCGATGCGTCCAACCGACTCTTCGTGCAGCCCAGCGCGCCCGGTGGACTTCCTCCTCGGATTTACGTGCCGATCGTCATCGGGATCGCTGCAGTCTTTCTCTGCCTCATGGCCTACCTCGTCGCCGATGGATTCGGCGTATCCGGGTCGGTCTTCGGCAAGGCGGTCAAGTCGCAGAGCGCGGGACCGGTGCAGCCGCAGGGCTCGCAGAACGCCGTCGAAGGCGGGCCGCCGGCACCGGTCGTCGCGCAGCTGCGCACGCTGCGCGCCCGAATCGCCGCGCACCCCAACGACGACGTTGCGCTCACCCAGCTCGCGGACATGTACCTGGCCTCGAATCACTTCGAGCAGGCGATTCCGTTTTACGAGCGTGCGCTGCGCGCCAATCCGCACAACGTCGCGGCCCAGACGGGCCTCGAACAGGCGCGAGACGCGCTGCGCCAATGACGATCTATATCTCCTGCGACATGGAAGGTACCGCAGGCGTCAGCTCGTGGCAGCAGTGCGATCCTAGCAACACCAGCGAGTATCCGATCTTTCGCCGCTACATGACGCGCGAAGTGCGCGCCGCAATCGAGGGGGCACGCGAGGCCGGCGCGCGCAAGATTCAGGTCAACGACTCGCACTGGTCGATGCGCAACCTGCTGCTCGAAGAGCTTCCCGGCGACGACGACCTGCGAATCATTTCGGGAGCACCCAAACCGTGGAGTATGATGGAAGGCATCGAGCGCGGCGCCGCCGCGGTCTTCTTCACGGGCTACCACGCCAAGGCCGGTGACGCCGCTACCCTCGCGCACACGACGTCGACCAGCGTCTACTCCGTTAGCGTGAACGGAACGCGCTGCAGCGAAGCACTGATGAACGCGGCGCTGGCGGGCAGCTACGGCGTTCCGGTCGTGCTGATCACCGGAGATCGCACGATCGTCGAGGAGACCCTTGCGGTGATGCCGTGGGCGGTCGGCGTCGTCGTCAAAGACGCGATCGGATACTCTGCAATCGACACGCTGACGCCTGGGGCGGCCCAGGCCGCGATTCGTGCCGGGGCGCGCGATGCGATTGGCCGCATCGAAAAAGCAAAACCGTTCACGTTTGCATCGCCTTTCGAGCTTACGATCGAGACGGCCGAGGTCGACCAGGCCGGCTTTATCGAGCTGCTTCCAGGGTTCGACCGCATCGGCGGGCGTGCGGTCCGCTTCGCAAGCGACGATTATCCGACGATCCAGCGCGCCTTTCTCGCCGCGACGCGCATCGCAGCGGCCGCCGACGTGCCCGCGTGAGCCCTTCGACCGGCTCGGGGATGACGGGATGAAACTGTATATTTCCAGCGATATGGAGGGCGTTGCGGGCGTCTGCGCATGGCAGCAGGTCGACGCGCGCACGCCGCATCCTGAATACGAAGCCTACCGCCGGCTGTATACGGCCGAGGTTCGCGCCGCAATCGACGGTGCGCGCGCCGGTGGTGCGGGCGAGCTGCTCGTCAACGACGCGCACGGCCCGATGCGAAACCTGCTGCTCGACGAGCTGCCCGACGACGTGCGGGTGATTTTCGGCAACCGCAAGCCCTTCTCGATGGTCCAGGATGCCGGCGCCGGCTTCGACGGCGCGTTTTTCATCGGTTACCACGGAGCTGCCGGCGACGCCGACGCCGTTTTGTGTCACACTTATACGCCCTCGGTGATCTACGAGGCCCGGCTCAACGGCATGCGCTGCAGCGAAGCGACGATCAATGCCGGGCTTCTCGGCTACTTCGGCGTGCCGGTCTTGCTCGTGACCGGGGATCGCACGACGGTCGAAGGCGTTCGCTCGCAGATGCCGTGGGTGCGCGGCGTCGTGATTAAGGAATCGATCGGAAACTTTGCGGTCGACTCGATGACGCCGGGCGCGGCGGTACGCGCCATCGCCGCAGCGGCCGAATCGGTCGTGCGCGAAAGCACCGCCGCGCGGCCTTTTTGCTTCGAGCCGCCGATCGTTCTCGACGTCGCCTTCGTCACCGCGGCGCAGGCGCATCTGGTCGCTACGATCCCAAGCTTCGAGCGGACCGGTTCGCGCAGCGTGCGCTTTGCCCACGACTCCTTTCCCGTCGTCTTCAAAGCATTCGTCGCAACCTGGCGCCTCGGCGCACAAGCGTAAAGCCTCGGCCAGGCGTCCGGCGCCTGTTCCCGAAAGGAGGTCGCATGAAGTTTTACACGCTGACCGCTGCGGCGATGTTTGTCGCGGTTGCGTTTTTGGCGGGGCCGCAGAGGTGTGCCGCCTCCGACTCGACCGACGCGATGGCGACGGTCACCAAAGCCGTCATGGCGTTCAACCGCGGCGACGTCAAAGGCTTCGCGGCGCTTTGCACCTCACCGGCGTCCGTCATTGACGACTTTCCGCCGCATAGCTGGTTGGGCGCAAACGCCTGCGACGCTTGGGCTGCCGCGCTGGTGGCCGCGAACAAGCCGAGCGACATCAGCAGCGCAACGGTCCTTCTTGGAAC
>DATAQH010000242.1:0-4434 GCA_036264815.1 Candidatus Cybelea sp. | reverse complement strand
CGGCGATCTGCTGGTCGGAGATCTGGTTCTTCCACGCCGGCATGATGCCGCTGTACGCATTGCCGTGCACGACGATCTTCCCTTCGAGTCCGTTTTTGACGATCGCGACCACGGTGACCGGACTGCCGGTTACGACGGGGTTGGCCGCCAACGGGGGAAAAGCGCCGGAGACGCCCTCACCGTTGGTTTGGTGGCAGCTCGAGCAGTTTTCGAGATAGACGGTTGCACCGTCGCTCGCCGACGCGGGATTCTGCGCTTGCGCGGCGGCCGACGCCGAGGCAGCGGCCTGCGTGCTCGCGTTATTCGAACTCTTGGCGCAGGCCGCAAGCGTCAGCACGAGCGCGGCGGCGACCAAAAATCTCATGAGCTCCTCCGAGGACGGGCGCTGATCGCCCAGACGAGTGCCACGAGCAAGAAGTTCGCCAAGAGCGAGCTTCCGCCATACGAGACGAACGGCAGCGTAATGCCCGTCAGCGGCAGCAGTCCAATCACACCGCCGACGATGATGACGACCTGAAAGCCCAGCGTCGCGCCGAGGCCCGTAGCGAGCAGCTTCGAGTACAGATCCGGCTGCTCGAGCCCCGCAGCGAAGATGCGGCGAACCAAATCGAGGAAGATTGCCAGTACGACGATCGCGCCGACCGCGCCGAACTCTTCGGCGAAGGCGGCGTACACGTAGTCGGTAGCGACGTCCGGAATAAAGTTCGGGTGGCCGAGCCGGTATCCGGTGCCGAGCAGCCCTCCCGCCGCGAGCGAGTAGTACGCCTGCGACGACTGATACCCCGCGCCGTGCGGATCGGAGAACGGATTGAACCAGATGGCAATCCGGGAGTTGACGTACGGATAGTGATGCACGGCCCAGAACGCACCCAGCGCGAAGAGCAGCGCCCCGAAGAGCACGATGTCCCAGCGGCGCGTCGCGACGTAGAGCATCGTCGCAAACGTCGCCAGCAGCAGCGTCGCCATACCCAGATCGCGCTGCACGACCAGGATCGCCATCGACGCGCCCCAACCGATGAAGAGCGGTCCCAAATATTTGAGGTTTGCGCGCAGCGACCAGAGCCTCGCCTTGGCGATCACGTCCGCGGTCTCGGCGAGGTACGCGGCGAGAAAGAGCACGATGAAGAGCTTGATCAGCTCGATCGGTTCGTATTGGATCGGACCCACTTTGATCCATAGACGCGCGCCGTTGATCTCCTGCCCGAACAGAATCAACAGCAAGAAGAGCACGAGCGAGGCAACGACCCAAAGATATTTGAACGCGGCGAAGCGGCGGAAGTGCGTGAAGGCGGGGCCCGCAATCATCGCCAGACCCACCGAGACGAGGACCCACAGCTGCTGGCGCGCGGCGAGATCCGGCGAGAGCCGGGCGACCATCGCGAGGCCGAGCGCCGAGAGTACGACGGCGAGCGCCGGCATCACGTCGTCGCGCAAGCTCGATGACGGCTGCCATAGCACCCACGCCAGCGCGAGTCCCCCGAGGAGTACGAGCATCCACGGCGGTCCGATCGTGTGGGGCGGAGCGTACGAAAGAATCAGCGCGGCAACGGCCAGCGCGCCGGTCATCGGCGCGAACCGGCGAACGGTTGCGGCGATCAGTGCGCGACGACCGCGGCTACGAGAAATCCGATCAGCGCCAAAATCCGCGGCAGCAGCGGCGCGAATCGCGGGCGCCGGCCGGCGCCCGCGCGCGGCTCCGCCAGCGCGCTGTCCTCTTCGAAGCGGGCGACGAGAATCTGCTCGGCGGGTTCGCTGTCATCCAAGCGCGCCAGCAGCTCGCGGAGTTGTAATTCGCTCGCGACGCGGCGACCGATCAGGACGATCGCGTCACCGGGGGCGAGGCGCGCGTTCGAGACGCTAACGTCGAGCGCCGGCGCGGTCGCAAAGGCGCGCGCCAGCACCGGAATCTGCGGGTCGTCAAGCCCATCGTCGGCGCAGAGCGGAACGATTTCCCCGTCGCGCGCGAGATAGGCTGCCGTCGCCCCGGCGTGGATCACGTAGGCGTAGCGCTGCACGACGACGACGGCGGTCACCGAGGCTGCGGCCGTTACGTAGTCGTCGTGGCTCGCGGTGCAAGCGTAGAGCGCACCGTTCACGCGGCCCATGATCGCCAGCATCGCCGTCGCGGCCGCCTGCGGGCGATCGATCGCCCGGCGAAAGCGGGGACTGCGCATCCGGCGCTGGCACTCCAGGCGCAGGCGCGAGAGCAAGGCCGTCTCCGTCGACATGCCGCCGATCTGTCCGAAGCCGCGGGCAACCGCGAGCAGCCAGGTTCCCGGCCCAAGCTGCAAGCTCAGGCACGAGGTCCGGTCGCCGCGAATTGCCAGCGTCATGCCGGCCGCACCGAGGTTACGACCATGCGGGTCGTCCCAACGTCGATCTCGTCGCCCTCGCGCACTTCAATGGCCTCGCCGACGCGGCGTCCGTTGAGGAAGGTCCCGTTGCGGCTCTTGCAGTCCTCGACGTAGACCGCTCCGTCGTGGCTGGAAAAACGAGCGTGCCTCCGGCTGACCTCCGGATCCTGCAGCGAGATCGCGGCGTCTTTCGCGCGCCCGATATAGAAGGGCGGCCGGCCCTGCACGGGCCGTCTCGCGCGCCGCTCGATGACCTCGACACCGACTTGCATCGGTGAGATGCTGCCGATCTCGATCGCGCCGTGCAGACGCGGCCGGGCTGCCAGCACTGCCACGACTGCCAGCGTCGCCGTTATTTCGAGCGATCCGATCCGCAGATTCACGCGTTTTCAAATCTCATTCGGGTATTTCCAAACCGCAGTTCGTCTCCATCCTGCAGCGATTCGACTCGGACCCGGCGTCCGTTGACGTAGGTTCCATTCGTCGAATCGAGGTCGCGCACGAGCGGCTCGCCCGCATCGAACTCAAACACGGCGTGCGCTCGAGAAACGCCCGGGTCGAGTAGTACGATTTCGTTCTCGTCGCCGCGTCCGACACGGGTCGTCCCCGTAATAGAGTATACCCCATCGACGGGCAGCCCTTTGATCATTCGGAGCGCAAACTTGGCAATTGCTCTGGCGGCGTCGCCCACCTCGATGGCGATCGCGCCAAGCGGCACGCTCGGGCGCGCCGACATCGTCACGCGGGGCTCGCCGTCAACGAACGCGACGCCTACCTTCGTCGCCAGATCCCGCAGGAGGTCGATCCAAGCCTCTTCGAGGTATTCGCGGTGCTGCTCGAGACGTTCGAAATCTGCAGGGCTGACGTAGACCGCATAGACCGAGGGCGCAAAGGGGCGGCCGTCTTCGCCGCGCGTCTGCGCCTCCATCGTCGCCACCAGCTTGCGCGCGATCTGCGCGGGCTCGACATCGCTCGGGAAGCTCTTGGCGAACGTTCGCTCGATAAACTGCGCGCACGCCTGTTCGATGCGCTCGAAGAAGCTCACGGACGGCGCTCCAAGCGGGCAATGTAAAACCCGTCGCGCCGATCGAGGCCCGGAGGCACGAGAACGTCCCCCGCCTCCGTCAGCAGCCCTTCGTAGGCCGCCGGGATCAGGCCGCGCTCGAAGTTCTCTCGCGCCAAAAACCAATCAATCACTTCCGTCGTCTCGCGCGGGTCGACCGAACAGACCGCATAGACTAACGCGCCCCCGGGATAAACGTGACGCGCCGTCTGCTCGAGCAGAGCCCGCTGCGTGGACGCGAGGCGTTCGCCGTCGGTGTGCTGCTTCTTCCAGCGGGCCTCGGGCTGCCGTCCGACGATGCCCGTGCCCGAGCACGGCGCGTCGACCAGCGCCCGATCGAAGAGGCGGTTCGGCGGGAGCAGCGCTTGCGTTGCATCGCCGGTCACGATCGCCGCGATAACCTCCGCCCGCGCGAGCCGCTGCTCGAGCAGCTCCGCTTTGCGTTCGTCGCGCTCGATACAGCAAAGCGTGCCCTCTCGTCGCAGACGGCCGCCGATCTGCAGGGCCTTATTGCCGCGCCCGCTGCAGACGTCGAGGATTGCCTCGCCCGGCTGCGGATTCAGAATATCGACCGGCATCGCGGAGCTTTCCGACTGTTGCCACCAGCGCCCGTCGTCGCCCAGCTCACTGGGCCGGCCTCGCTCGACCAGCAGCGCCTCGGCAACGATCCGCGACGGAGACGTCTCGACGCCGGCCGCCCGCAGCGATGCGGCGGCATCCTCGGCGTTACCGCGCAGCGCGTTCACGACGATCGCGCCCTTCGGGGGTTCGTCGACGGCTGCGCAGATCTCTTCGAGCCGCGCGCCAAAGAGGCCACCCCACTGACGCACGAGCCACGTGGGCAACGAGTAGCGCGTCGCGAGGTACTCGTCATCGCTTGCAAACGCATCGCGCTGGGGCGCTGCGGGGCGGTCGCGTAAGAAGCCTCGCAGCACGGCGTTGACGAGATTCGCGAGCCCCCGATGACCGAAACGTTTGGCCAAGTTAACGAACTCGAAGACCGTCGCATACTCATCG
>DATAQH010000227.1:0-2957 GCA_036264815.1 Candidatus Cybelea sp. | reverse complement strand
AACGCGTATCACCGTGAGGCCGCCCTCTTCGACGATCGAGAGCTCGCGCGAGCCGGGTTTGACGAGCACCTCTAAGAGGATCTCCGATTGAGCCCGCTCGCGTTTCACAAGTGCACCTTTGCGTCGGTTGGCAGGCATCCCGCCCGCGGAAATAACCGGTCCGCCAAGAAACTTTGCGCTCGCACGCTTTATTTTTTATTATCGGACGTTAACGACGGGTTTATCTGTATTATAATCGGGGGTAAGAGCCCACTTGCGATTTTAGCTATCTAGTTGTCAGAATCGTAACGTCACTTCAATGGCGAGGATTGAATTGCGAGACGAAGGTTTCCCAACGGCGCAGTTGAGGCGCGAGCATTCGCTGTTGGCGAAAGCCGCGGTTGGATTAGGCGTCTTCGGACTGATCTTCTTTCTTTCGGTGATCGTGCAGTCGTTTTTGGGCGACCAGTATCTCACCAATGAGGGAAGCCTGTGGGCGGTGGCCCAGCAGGCGTGGTGCGAGGTCGCCCCGTGGGGTTCGAGCTGCGCGCCGGCTTCGAGCAGCACGAGCACGAGCCCGAGCCTCAGCACGAGCACCAGCGCCGCAAATTAGGCGCCAGCACCGGAAGTTATCGCGGTCGGAGGGACTCGAACCCCCAACCTGCAGGTTCGAAGCCTGTTGCTCTATCCATTGAGCTACGACCGCGTAACGCTCGGGTGACTCTGATCCTCGGTTCGCGGCAATCCGAATGAAGGCCCGCGTGGCCTTCCCAGACTCCCTTCGGCGCTCTTAGTAGACCCGCTCGCCGATGACGTTTCCCGGGGGACTGTAACGACAGACGAAGCGGTAGTTGCCGTCCGAACCGGATGCGCCGGCGCACCCTACCTTCGTTGTGTCCCTCCATACCATTTGCGTATAGTGGCCGACGTCGAACCAATTGCCCGTGGCACTGACGTCCGGGAACGTGCCGTTCCGAAAACTCTGCTTTTCCGAACCCCAACCGTCGATCATGTCAGTCAGCGTAAACGCACCGGCCGTGCCCATCCAAAGATTCTCGCCTTGGCCCTGCACGTGCGAATGTGCGAATTGCAGGTCTTCGGTTAGCGTGTTCGCCCACGCTTGAGCCGAATGCGCCAGGTGCTCCGACCATTGAAGCGGCGGAACGCCGGCGGCTTTTCTGTACCGGTTGTGAGCGGCGAGAATCTCTTGCGAAAAGGCCGTGGGAGCCGACGACTGGTTCGGCGATGACGACGACGTGTTCGCCGATGAAAGGACGGCGAGTAGAATCCAGGCCACCATAGATTGGTAAACGGCTTCTACGCCACGCGACCGCGCTCTTGCGCGCCGGCCATTGGACGCTTGCTACTACAACCGCCAACCTTGACGAAGGTGCACACAGCGAAGTCATAGAAGCGCGCAGCCGCGTTTGCGCGCGGGCCCGCTTAGGGGGCTAGAGAGAGTGACTCGAATCACAAGGAGCAGTGAATAATGAGTTGTCTTCGCCTTTCCGCGTCTCTTTTTTGCATTGCCATCGCTACTGCGTCAGCCGGCTGCGGCGGAACGGAAACGGTGAGCCAGGGTATTTCGCCGCAAACGGCAGCCGTCGACGCCCCGCCGCGGGATGCTCGACACGGCGTACGTAAAGCCTCGTCGGAAGCCACCGACTGGGATTCCTTCGGCTACGATCTCCAGCGAACCGGTTACAACCCGGCTGAGTCGACCGTGGGCGTGAGCAACGTCGCGAGCCTTCAAAAACTTTGGAGCCTCAACGTGGGCTTCGGCATGGTTCACGAGCCGGTCTTGGCGACGAACGTCTACGTCGGTTCTCAGGCGACGAACATCTTATACACGGGCTCCGCAAACGGAGCGGCCATGTACGCGATCAACGCAAACACGGGCGCCGTCTTGTGGACGCACGCCGTTCCGAAAGTGAACTACTATTGCTTTCACCAACGGCTCCAATTCTCTATCGGGGAGACGCCCGCGATCGACCGAGGGAAGAACCTGCTCTACTTTGCCGACGGGCAAAACCAAGTTCACGCGGTCGACTTGGCGACGGGAACGGAAGCGAACGGCTGGCCCGTGAAGGTCGCGCACTATCGGGGCGACCGGAACTTCATGCACGGTGGATTGACCTACAATCCGGCGAACGGTATGCTCTACGCCGTTACGGGTTCCACCTGCGACATCACGCCGTGGTACGGTCGCATCGTCGCCATCTCGACGACTGGGCCGAGCATCGCCGGCACCTTCTATCCGATAAGCGGTACGTCGAAGCACGGTTTGAGCGGAGGCGGAATTTGGGGACCCGGCGGCGCGTCGATCGACCCGAACACGAACAACGTATTCGTCGCGACCGGCAACGCCGACGCGAGCCAGGGACAGGCTCAAAACGCCGGATACGCAGAACAGATCATCGAGTTGTCACCGACGCTCGGCACCATTGTCGCGAGCAATTATCCGCCGAATATTCCCTTTGTGAGCGGCGAAGACGACTTCGATTTCGGCGCGACGCCGCTGCTCTTCCAGCCGTACGGATGTCCGTTGATGCTCGCGGCGGTCAATAAGTCCGGAATGTTCGAGCTTTACGATGTCGGATCGATCGACTACGGACCGATTCAAGATATTGCGATGTCGATCCCGACGGACAAGGGAGACTTTGTGGGGGTTCCGGCCTTCGATCCCGTTACCGGCTATGTTTACGTCGGCATGCCCGCTACGCAAGGCATCTATAAGCCCGGTTTGGCCGCGTTTAGCACCCGCTCGTCGAACTGCACGCTCAATCCCACGCCGGTTTGGGCCGCGCGATTCGGACCCGACGGCGCCCACGTTCGCGTGCAAACGCCGCGGTCGCCGCTTTCGATTGCGAACGGCGTCGTGTACGTGGCCAACTACGTGCACCAGACGGAGTTCGCATTCAATGCAGCAACCGGCGCCCAACTGTGGAGCGAAGCGCTTCCGGACGTTGGCGACGTTG
>DATAQH010000223.1:0-3836 GCA_036264815.1 Candidatus Cybelea sp. | reverse complement strand
CTCCGCCGATCAACGGCAAGGAGGGGCCAATGAAGCGCAGCGTAACGCCGTCGTCGGTCTGCCATCGCAGGCCAGCGCGCGGGTAAAGAATCGGCACGCCTGCGGCGCGGGCCGTCGCGATCGCGTCCCGATACGCGTGGCCGCTGTAGCGCTGGCCGCCGTCGTCGAACGCGGCGACGCCTATCCGGCGAAGTACCGGTGCGACGCCCCCCGCGTGATCGCCGTGCGGGTGCGAAAGAATCAGCGCGTCGAGTTGGTGGATTCCTTGTCGTAAGAGAAACGGCACGACCGTACGTTCGCCGACGCGTTCGGCGACCGAATCGCCGTTGCGCGAGCCTCGTTCGAGCCGCCCGCCTGCGTCGACCAAGAGCGCGTGGCCGCGCGGCGTTTGAATCACGATTCCGTCGGCCTGTCCGACGTCGAGGACCGTTATTCGCAGACGTCCGTCGAACGTCTGCGGCGGCCAGAGTACGAAGCCGGCTGCGAGCACGAGCGCGGCGGCGGCCGGAGTGCGTGCGCCTCTGCTCCAAAGCGCCGGAGCGGCGAGCAGCGCGGCGTCGTAGAACGCAATGCACCACGCCGGAGCCGGCGTCATCGCCAGCACCGAGTGCGGGATTCCGGCGACGGTTTGCACGACTCCGAGCATCCACGCGAGCAGCCATGAGTTGAGATTCGCGCACGCAGCGGCTACGGGTTCGCACCAGCTCAGCGCGAGTTGTGCGGCGCCCAACGCCATCGTTAGGGCGACGCAGGGAACCACCGCGAGATTTGCCGCGACGGCATAGGGCGCAAACTGCAAAAAGACGGCCGCGCCGAGCGGCCACGTTCCAAGCTGCGTCGCCAGCGTGAGCATCAGCCCTTCGCGCACGCGCTGGGGTAAGGCGACGTGCGCTTCGATCGAGCGTTCGATCGGCGTCGCGCAAGCGAAGATCGCGCCGACGCACGAGAATGAGAGAGCGAACGAGGCGCTCGCGACGCTCTGCGGACGCAAGAACGCGACGACGATCGCGGCACCGGCAAGCGAGTTGAATGAAAACGTCGCTCGGCCGCAGGCGCGTGCGATCAGCGCAAACGATGCCATCGTGGCGGCGCGCTCGGCGGGCAGCTGCGACCCGCTCCACCAGACGAAGGCCCAGGCCAGCGCGATGGCCAGCGCGCAGGTCGACCAGCGCGGCAGCGCGGCCAGCGAAAGTACGAACAGGCAGAGTGCCGTCACCGCGCCGACGTGCAGGCCGGCGGTGACCAGCACGTGCACCGTGCCGGTCTCTCGAAACTCGGTGCGTAAGAGCGGCGGCAGCGCCGAGCGCTCTCCCCACAGCTCGCCCGCAAGCACCGAAGCCGCCGGCTCGCCAAGACGCTCCCGTAAACGATCGTGTGCCCACTGGTGTAATTGCGCGAGAGCGATCGCCGGACTCCAGCGCGAGCCCGCCGCGGAGAGGACCTCGGCTCCGTCGAGCCGTCCGTCGACGCCCCGATCGTGCTCGATCGCACGTTCGCTCGGCTCGCCGGGATTTCGCGCAACGTCAAACGGTGCGAGCCGGCCTCGTACGATCAGCTGCGCTCCGGGAGGTCGCGCCTCGGCGCGTGCGCGGCCGAGCACGATCGTACCGTCGTCGAACGCGAGCGTCATCGCCGTCGACCCGTCGTCAGAGACTTCACGCTCGAGCAGCGTCGCGGCATACCGGGCGGTGCGGCCTTCCTGCGCGACGCGCTCGCGCTCGTGGCGGAATTGCGCGTTGGATGCGGCGGCGACCAGGGCGACCAATACGACGACGCGAAAGCGCGGCGACTCGCGGCCAAAACAGAGATACAGGGCCAGCGCTGCCAAGCCGATTGCCTCCACCGGGCGGAAATCGGCGGAGATCGGCGTAACGGCTAGCGTTCCTAATAAGGTCGCGACCGAACAGCAAAGGAGTCCCCACGATGGCATCGCCATCCCCCTGCGACGACCCGGCGCACCGGCTAGTCGGCACGGCGTAACGGAGCGCGACGATGCGCGTTGTGATCACCGGAGGCGCCGGTTTCATCGGGTCGCACGTTGCCGACGCGTATCTCGCGGCGGGCCACGACGTGCTGATCGTCGACTCGCTCTGGGAGCATGGCGGCGGCCGGCGCGCCAACGTTCCCGAGGGCGTCTCGCTGGTACACATGGACATTCGCGACGAGGCAATCGGCAGGATCTTCGCCGATTTCACGCCGGAAGTCGTCAGCCATCACGCCGCGCAGCACTCGGTGGCGATCTCTTCGCGCGATCCCATCTACGACGCGCAAGTCAACGTGGTCGGCCTGCTCAACGTGCTCGAGCACGCGCAGCGGTCGGGCGCGCGAAAGGTGATCTTTGCGTCGAGCGGTGCGAGTTTCGGCACGCCGGAGCATCTGCCGATTACCGACGATACGCCGCAGCGCCCGAGCTCACTCTATGGCATCACGAAGATGGTGGCCGAGCACTACCTGCGCTTCTTCAAGGCCTCCCGGAATCTCGATTTCACCGCGCTTCGGTACGGAAACGTCTACGGTCCGCGCCAAGATCCTAATGGCGAGGCCGGCGTGATCTCGATCTTCATCGGCAAATTCTTGGCGCACAAGGGGGTGCGCATCGATTGGGACGGCGAGCAGACGCGCGACTACGTGTACGTCGAAGACGTTGCGCGCGCGAACCTGGCGGCGCTCGAGCGTGGTTCGGGCGAGTGCTACGTCATTGGAACTAACGTCCAGACCAGCGTGAACGAGATCTATCGCCAGCTCGTGACGATCAGCGGCTTCGAAGCGCCGGTCGAGCGCGCCGAGGCGCGCGTCGGAGACGCGCGGGCAGCGCAATTCGACGCCTCGCGAGCGGCCGCGGAGCTCGGGTGGACGCCGGCGACCGCGCTGAGCGACGGCATTGCGGCGACGTACGAATACTTCGAGCGATGGAGCGCTTTGCTCTAACCGCGCAGCTGATCGGGTCGACTTCGGCCAAGCTCGAAAAAGTCGCCGCGCTCGCGCAATACCTGCTTTCGCTCGACGACGCAGATCTCGTTGCGGCGACGCGTTTCTTCACCGGCACGCCGTTCGCGGCACGCGATGGGCGTAAACTCTCCGTAGGCGGCGCAACGATTGTCGAGGCCGCGCGCCGACTCTGGAATTTCGACGACGCGGCCTTGGAAGCGGCGTACCGCGCGACGGGCGACCTGGGCGCCGCGCTGGGTCGTCTCGTCCGCACGCCGCGCGAGTCGACGCTCTTTGACGATCGCCTGACACCGGCGATGCTCGACGCGCTCTTCGGCGAGATCGCCGACGCATCGGGAAAACGTTCGGGACGCCGCCGGGAAGCGGTGCTCGAACGCATTTTGCGCGCCTGCGAGGACCCGCTGACTGCAACGTACGTCGTGAAGATCGTCACTGGCGACCTGCGCGTCGGCTTGCGAGAGGGCTTGGTGCTCGAAGCGATCGGCGAGGCGTTCGGTGCGGCTCCCGCGGCCGTGCGCCGGGGGCTGATGGCGGCGGGCGACGTCGGCGCGGTTGCGCTTGCCGCCAAGCACGGAACGCTCGGCGAGGTGCGCGTCGAGTACGGCGCGCCGATCGGCTTCATGCTCGCCACGCCGATTCCGTACGGCGATGCCTACGGCGATCTCGGCGGCGATGCGTGGCTCGTCGAGGATAAATACGACGGGATACGCGCCCAGGCTCACGTCCGAAATGGGCAGGCGCGTCTGTACTCGCGCCGGCTCAACGATGTGTCGGCCGCCTATCCCGAACTCATCGCTGCACTGGCCGCAATCGAGCGCGAGGTGATCCTCGATGGAGAGATTGTCGCCATGCGAGACGGGCGCGTGCTCCCCTTTCGTATGCTGCAG
>DATAQH010000209.1:0-2144 GCA_036264815.1 Candidatus Cybelea sp. | reverse complement strand
ACAACTTACTAACCAAAGCGGGTGGCGGCAGCCCTTGCTACCAAGCAGGCCAGGCTGTCCCTTGCAACACTCGCAACGGGAAGATCTCGTCGGGATTCGATACCATTTTGAACCCCTACTACGGCAAATCACCCCAGGGGCTGCTCGATCCGGGCGGCTGGTACAATCCTTACAGCACGGCGATCGCGCCGAATCTGAACGCGCTGCTGGGCAGCTACATCTCGCCAATCGTATCGTCGCTGCTGCTCAACTACCGTCACGACAAGCTCGCGATTACCCCCAGCCTCACGTTCCAGAACGGCGGATTCTACGGAACGCCGATGGATACAAACGGAATGGACCCCAGAACGTGCACGTCGAACTCGCGAACGACGGGCATTTTGAAAGTTTCACCACACACAAATCCGCAGCAGTGTAACTATCTCACCATGAACGGACTCGGGCTCGGTCAATTTGCCTTCCTCTACATTCCGAACCCGCAGACCGGTTCGTTCTACTACGACAACCTGCAGCAGCCGAGCTCGCTGGTTGGGAATCTTCAGATTTCCTACGACGTGAGCCCGCGGGTCAAGCTGACGATACTTGGCGCCTCGCTCTTCCATGCGTGCTTTGGCGGAACGGCCGAGCCGTGGACGGCGGCGAATCCGCCGAGCAATGTCATCTGCGGATATACTCCTGCCGGCGGTGCCTTCAACAGCACGGTCTATCCGGCAAACTTCTACAATGGTACGAGCATCAACGACTTCGCCGCGAACAAAGCACGAACGCCATTCACGCAGAGCTACACCCCGGCGAACATCAACAACGGCGCGATCGGGGCCGGCGTTCCGCCGATCGATGTCTACTTCAACGCACAGGTCAAAATCTAACATCGAACAGACGTTGGGGTAGCGGAGCGAGGAGGGACCAAATGCGGCCCCTCCTCGTACTGCCTGTGCCGCTCGCTTCCCCGTTTAGTAGACACCGAATAAGTCTTCGCCTTCTTTAAGTAGGCAGGCGGCAGCGGCTTCACACACCGGTTCGTAGACGCCAACCTCGCGATGCCGAGCCCGTCGAGCGACGGACTCGGTAGCCGCGCGCTACGGACTGAGCGTCTCGTGGCTGACGGCGGTACGCGCAACCGCCGCGTCGCTGAACGGCAGCGGCCATAAGCGTCCGGAAATATATGCCTGGGCCTGATCGGTGTAGTGTCCCGAGCCCGGTTCGCCCGACTCGCCTTGCGGGATCGTAATGCCGCCCGCATCCCAGTTCCCGATGTCCCACACGGCGCGGAAGCTCTGCGAATACCCCGGGGACTGCATGTGCAGCGTAAACGCGTCGCCGTTGCCGGGCAGCGTCACCCCGTCGAGAAAGGAGACGCCGAGAGCCGAGAGCGCGTGCGGCACCGGATCGGCGCCGGCGACCTGCCAAGGGGAGGGCGACGGCAAAGCGACGCCCTGCACCGCTCTGCGCGATTGCACGGACTCGGCCAGCACCGTCGGCATTCGCCCGGTGTGATGGCGCGTCAGCGCGACGCGCAACGCCTCGACGACCGTGGCCGTTGACGACGAGCCGGTCATCTCGCCATCCCACGCCGCCAGATCGGCACCCAGCAGCGCGTCGCGCGCTCGCACCGCTCCGGCAATGTCGCGCGCCATCTCACGTTCCGGCAGCGACCGCACGTCGAGCTGCATTCGAGTGAAGTAGCCAACGTCGTACGTGCGGCGCGCGCGCAGCAGCTGCGCGATCCGATAGGCGCGATAGGGCGGGGCGAACTGCGGGCTGAGCTGCAGCGGATAGGACGGACCGTACATCTGGTTGTTGGCGGTCCAGACGACAGCGTTGCGCGAGGGCGCGACGCTCGGCAGGCGCGCGAACGGCACGACGGGATACCGTTGCGCGAGATCGACGGCAGGATGAAACCAGCGCCCGCGCACGGGATCGTTAGGAATGTGGCCGGCCAGATAGTACGCCGCGCGGCCGCTGGTATCGGCCAGCACGAAATTTTGCGTGGGCCCCGGATAGTGCTTCAGCGCGTCGGCGGCTGCCTCGATCGTCGCGGCCTGATCGAGGTTAAGGAACGCCGATGCCGGAGAATCGGGATGCGTATAGGCGTCCCAGCGTATCATTACGAGTCCGTCGCGCTTCGTTTTTGCGCCGAAGAG
>DATAQH010000201.1:0-5504 GCA_036264815.1 Candidatus Cybelea sp. | reverse complement strand
GTTCCAATCCCGTTAACGATTCCCGAGAGGGTAATTGCCGTTCGAGCGACGTTCACGTCGAGCACCGAAGCCAAAAACGAGGCCTGGACGCCGACCGAATAGACGCACATCACGATCGTGTTGAAGATCAACAGGCGTTTGGGGAGAACTCGCCAGTCGAAGGTTCGTACCTGCGCGAGCGTCGGCAGGTGTTCGGAACGCACCACCTCGCGCAGAACTCGCGGCGAGGCCAAGCGCGCCAGCGCGTGCGGTACCGAGCCGCGGGCTTCGAACGAGTGCACGCCGCGGCGAAATAGGTAGGTGAACATCGGCAAAAGCATCGCGAACGCGGCCATGCCGACGGTGCCGGCCAGCACGATCCAGCGCAGTTGAACCGTGAAGACCTGCTCCCAGGCGGCGGCCGCGGTGGGATGCGCCTGCAGCCGTCCAACCGCGTTGCCGGCTTGATCGGAGAGCGGCCCGACGAAGAAGCCCATGAACAAGTTTGCGAGGCGGCCGGTCGTTACGAGCAGATTGAAGAGCGAGATCGAAGTCGCGATGCGCTTGGTCTGAACGCCGGCGAGCCTCGCCGCGTAGGCACCGATCGTTACGCCCTGAACGATGAACGTAATCACCATCGCCCCAACGAGCTTCCCGGACCATAACTGCGGAATGAGTGCTACTGCGTGCTGCACCTATCGGCTAACCTCGCGTCCCGTCCAGGCACGTTACGCCGCGTCGACGCGGAAGTTGATCTCGAGCTCGTCGACCGGCCCGACGATCGCGAGCCCAAAGTTTTCGTCGGTGAGGAGCTCGCCCGCGAGCTCCTGAACTTCCTGCGGGGTCACTGCGTCGATGCGCCGCTCGACCTCTTCGGTGCTCAGGTACCGCCCAAGCGCGAGCTCGTTTCGGCCCAAGCGAATCATTCGGCTCGACGTCGACTCCAGCGACAGGGTCAAATTCCCTTTGACGTGCTCTTGGGCGAGCCGAAACTCGTCGGGGCCGATCGGCTCGGCCTTGATGCGATCGAACTCCGCGACGATCAGATCCACGCACGACTGGACGTTTCCCGGCGATGTCCCGGCGTAGATTCCGAATAGTCCGGCGCCGCGGTACGCCGCTTGAAAGGAATAAACGCTGTAGACCAAGCCGCGCTTCTCGCGAATCTCTTGGAAGAGGCGGCTCGACATGCCCCCGCCGAGCACCGTGTCCAGCACCGAGAGCGCGTACCGGCGCTCGTCGCGAATCGTGACCCCGCGCGTCCCCAAGACGACGTAAGCCTGTTCGCTGTCTTTTTCGCGAACGTGGCGGCCGGGTGTCGTAGCGGGCTCTTCGGGTGTGGACGCGGTGCAGGTGCCCCCGAACTCCTTGAACTCCTCGCAGACCAGCTCCACGAACCGGTCGTGCTCGATATTTCCTGCCGCCGCCACGATAACTGAGTTCGGCGCGTAGTGCGACCGCATGTGCGCGCGCAGGTCGTCGGGCGTTATTGCGACGACCGTCTCGGCAAAGCCGATCGTCGGTTCGCCAAGATTCGAACCGCTCCACATCGTCTGCAGAAAGAGGTCGTGAATCAGCTCGTCCGGTGCGTCCTCGTACATCTTAATCTCTTCGAGGATGACCTTCTGCTCTTTGTCGAGCTCCCCGGGGTCGAACGTCGAGTGCAAAAACATGTCGGCCAAGACGTCGAGCGCGAGCGGAACGTGGCGATCGATGACCTTTGCGTAGTAGCAGGTAGTCTCTTTATCGGTGAAGGCGTTAAGGTTGCCGCCGACCCCGTCCATCGTCTCGGCGATCTGGCGCGCGCTTCGACGGGGCGTCCCCTTAAAAAGCATGTGTTCGACGAGGTGAGAGATGCCGCGCCGCTCGTGCGGCTCGGACGCCGATCCCACGTCCGCCCAGATCCCGACCGTCGCCGACCGAAAGCCCGGCATCGTCTCCGTGAGAACGCGGATGCCGTTTGGCAGCGTCGTCTTCTTATGCATCGGCGGCCGTTACGTGGCCGGCCGAAGGGCGTCGCGGACCCACTCTTCGTCCCAGTAGACGCCGTCGCTGGTTCGCAGCGCGCGCTGCTGCAGCGACTGCTCGCTCTCCTCGCGCGCCACGGTGAGCGCAAAGACCGTCTTCGTCGTCGGCCTCGCAAGATCGCCGTTCACCACGACGTCTTTGCCGACCACGATCGGAACGCTCGCCCAGAAATCCACCTCTTCGGCGTTGGGCGCCGCGGCAAAGACGCGTTTGGTAATCGTGACGACCTCGTCGACGAACTCCTCACGGTTCAGCGGGCGGTGGAATTTCACGCCCCAAATTCGGATGCCGACGATGAGGTGTCTGCCCATCTCGTTGGCGGAGACTTGGCTGATTTCGGCCGACCATTCCGTACTGAAGAGCGAGACTCCGATGTGCTCGGCGATGTCTTTGCGGTTTCCCGCGGCGCGAGCCTCGGCGTCGAGATCCGCAACGCTCGGCTCGTAAGCAAGAGCGACGGTGCTCACCGCCGCGCAAAAAAACGCGGCCGCGAAGGCGCTCCGCGCCAACCGCTCAGTAAGACTGCGCAAAATAGGCTCTAACCTTCGCGGGTTCGCCACACGCGGTGCACGCTGCGTCGCCCGGCTCGAGGGCGCGCAAAACGCGCGTGGTCGCGGTCGTCGCGCGCTTTACCTCGGCTTCGCACTCGGGACGTTGACACCACGCAATGTCGACCATGCCGGCCTTCGTCGAGCACAGCTCGAGAAACTCGGAGCGATCCTTGGTCGCAAACGTATGCGACGTGAGGAAATCTTTGGCTTGCCGGTAGAGCGACTCTTGGATCTCGTCCAGCAGCGCGCGCACGACGGGAACGATCTCGTCCACCGCGACGCTGCGCCGCTGATCCGGGTCGCCCCTCTCGCGATCGCGGCGGGCCAGCACCGCCGTCTGCGCGTCGACGTCCCGGGGACCGATCTCGATGCGGATGGGCACCCCGCGCAGATCCCACTCGCTGTATTTCCAACCGGGCTGAGCGTCGCGCGCATCGACGCGAACCCGCAGCCCCGCCGCGCGCAGCGTTTGGGCGAGCGAGTTACAGGCCGCGATCGCGCGGTCGTCCGACGAACGAACGATCGGCACGAGGACCGCTTCAATCGGCGCCATCTTCGGCGGTATGCGAAGGCCGCGGTCGTCTCCGTGCACCATGATCAAACCGCCGATCATGCGCCACGAAACGCCCCACGATGTCGTGTAGGCGTACTTGATCGCTTGATCGGCGTCGACGAATTTGATGTCGTAGGCCTTGCCAAAATTCTGCCCCAAGTCGTGCGAGGTGCCCGATTGCAGCGCCTTGCCGTCCGGCATCAAGGCCTCGATCGAAAACGTCTCGACCGCTCCCGGAAAGCGTTCGCTCGCGCTCTTCGCGCCCGCATAGACCGGCACGGCGACGACGTTTTCGGCAAAGTCGCGATAGAGATCGAGAATGCGCAGCGTCTCCTCACGCGCTTCCTGCGCGCCGGCGTGCGCCGTGTGCCCCTCCTGCCAGAGAAACTCCATCGTGCGCAGAAACGGACGCGTGGCCTTTTCCCAACGGACGACGTTCGCCCACTGATTGATGAGGATCGGCAGGTCCCGGTACGATTCGATCCATTGTGAGTACATCGTGCCGATCATCGCTTCGGAGGTTGGACGGATCGCAAGACGCTCCGTCAACGTTTCGCTGCCGCCCTGCGTGACCCACGCCACCTCCGGCGCGAAGCCCTCGACATGCTCGGCCTCCTTGACGAGCAGGCTCTCGGGAATCAGCAGCGGGAAATAGGCATTCTCGTGGCCGGTCGCCTTGAAGCGCGCGTCGAGTTCTCGTTGGAGGTTCTCCCAGAGGCCGAACCCGTAGGGCCGCAGCACGACGCAACCTCGCACCGGCGAATAGGAAACCAACTGTGCCCGCAGACACACGGCCGTGTACCAGGCTGAAAGATCGGCGCTTTTCGGAGGAATCTCCTTAACGGCGCCGGCAGCGAGCGCTTCGGACATGACCGGCCCCGTTTCGCTTGGAACGCTCAAACAGCCTTCGCGCGGGGATATCCGTCGGTTGGGCTCGCAATAGCACCAAAATGCCCAAGCTCACCCGAATCTACACGCGGACCGGAGACGGCGGCTCGACGGGCCTCGTCGGCGGCCAGCGGGTCAGCAAGCGCGCTCCTCGCATCGAGACGTACGGCACCGTCGACGAACTCTCCAGCGCGATCGGCGTGGCGCGCGCGGCCTTGCGCCCCCTGACGAAGAGTCTCGAGCGGGCCGTCGCACTCGACGCCTGGCTCGCGTGGAGCCAAGACGTGCTGTTCAATTTAGGCTCCGAACTCGCCACGCTTCCCCAGGACCTGCGCGATTCGATGCCGCGGGTTGGGCCGGAGGATTCGGCGGCGCTCGAGCGCGCAATCGATCGAGCGCAGCGCGACCTTGCGCCGCTTGCGAACTTCATCTCGCCGGGCGGTGCGCCACCGGGCGCGCTGCTTCACGTCGCACGCACGATCTGTCGCCGCGCCGAGCGGCTCGTCGTCGCGCTGCTTGAGGAAGGCGAAGGTATTTCGTCCGACTCTCTGCGTTATCTCAACCGGCTCTCCGACGCGCTCTTCGTCTGGGCACGCTGGATCAACGACGCGCTCGGCGAGCCCGAACATATCTGGAATCCCGCAAGCCGGCCGCCGGAGGCCTGAGCGCTAGGGGGGCGAACCGACCGCGAAATGTCGTTTTTCTCGACGCTCTTCGCTACGACGGACGTTGAAAAGCTGCGGGAGCTTGGCACGCGCAAAATTCTGCGCCGTGCTCTGACGGCCAAAGACCTTATCTCGATCGGCCTCGGAACGATGATCGGCGGCGGCATCTTCACGACGATTGGAACCGGTGTAAAGGGAGCCGGCCCGGCGGTCATCGTCTCGTACCTGCTGGCAGGCCTAACCTCGTTCTTTGCCGCCCTCTGCTACGCCGAACTCGGTGCGATGGTGCCGGTTGCCGGCAGCGCGTACACCTACGCCTACGCGACGATGGGCAAGCTCTTCGCTTGGATCATCGGCTTTGCCCTGATCTTCGAATACGGTATCAGCGCCGCTCCCGTCGCGCAGCAATTCTCCGCCGCGATTCAAGACGTTGCCAAGAGCGCCGGGCTCTCGCTGCCTGCCTGGGCGCAGCAGTCGAACCTGATCGTCCACGGGGCGTGGTGGCTGCCGACGAACTGGGACATCTTTCATTCGCAGTTCGACGTGGTCGCGGCGATCTTCGTCCTCGGGCTTTCCGCACTGCTTTCGGTGGGCATTCGCGAGTCGGCGACGATCAATAACATCTTCGTCGTTCTAAAGATCTCGGCCCTCGTCGTCTTCGTCATCGCCGGACTCTTTCTATTTCACGCCGCGAACCTGCACAACTTCAACCCAATCGGATGGGGAAGCCTGAGGCCTTTCGGGGGAATGGCCGATTACTCGTCCTCGGCCCAGCCCTATGGAATCATCGCGATCGGCGCCTACGTCTTTTTTAGCTACATCGGCTTCGATACGGCGACG
>DATAQH010000044.1:0-2278 GCA_036264815.1 Candidatus Cybelea sp. | reverse complement strand
CTGCCGTTTCAATTTTTCTATCCGACCGGTAAGAAACAAGAGCAGCCGCCCCAGCCAAAGTATCCACAGTATTACGAAGAGGCCGAGATCGTCGCCGGCGATTTCCACTTCATGCGGCAGTACATGCCCGATCGGCTCGACGGAAAAATCGTGCTGACGAACACGGTGACGCAAGCCAACGTCGAGGAGCTCGAGCAGCGCGGCGTGGCGACGTTGATCACCACGACGCCGGATATCGCGGGGCGTTCCTTCGGCACCAACGTGCTGGAGGCGGCGCTCCTGGCGCTGCTCGGTAAAACGTGGGAGGAGGTCGTGCCGGAGGATTACCAACGGCTGCTGCACGAGCTGCATCTACGCCCGCGCGTGCTTACGTTCGGGGCGGGCAGGGTATAGGAGGCGTTCAAGCGGGGCGTTGAGAACAACCCGCGCCAGCCTTCCAGGAGGCGTTTATTGCTGTGGCCGCTCCACCGAGCGTCCATGAGGGTCGAGTAGTTGAACGATAAAGAGATCGTGCTTACCGCGGAAGGCTTGGAGAAGCTCGAACAAGAGCTCGACGAGCTGAAGATCGTCCACCGCAAGGAAGTGAACGACCGCATTCGCCAGGCCAAAGAGTACGGCGATTTGAGCGAAAACGCGGAGTACGAAGACGCCAAACAAGAACAGGCGTTCATCGAAGGTCGCATCCTGAAACTCGAAGCGATGATTCGCAACGCGCGTATCATCGACGAGTCGGAGTACGCGGCCGACGAAGTACATCTCGGCGCGACCGTTAAGGTGCGCGAGATAAAGAAGAACGAGGGCTACGAGTTTTCGATCGTCGGTTCGGCCGAAGCCGATCCCACGAATCGCCGAATCTCGAACGAGTCGCCGCTGGGTCGCGCGCTGATCGGTCATAAGAAGGGCGCCGTCGTCGACGTCACCACGCCGCGCGGCGTCGTGAAGTATAAGATCGAAGCGATCAAGAGCAACGCACCCAAGAAGGCCGCGAAGAAGGCGTCGTAGTTTTGGACGAACTCGGTAAGACCGAGGCGACACTCATAGCGGCCAGGCGCGAGCATCTGGCCGCTTTGCGTTCTCGGGGCAGAGACCCGTTCGCGCAACGGCGCTGCGAGGTGGATGCGACCGCCAGCGAGCTGCAGGCGCGTTACGGTTTTCTGGTGGCCGGTCAAGATGCATCGGCAGAAGGCTGGAGTTTGGCGGGACGGCTGCTTTCCAAGCGGACGATGGGCAAGAGCGTCTTTTCCGACCTTGCGGATCGCACGGGACGGTTGCAGATCTACGTTAAGAAGAACGACGTCGGCGACGAAGCGTTCGAGGATTGGGAAGCGCTCGACCGGGGCGACCTCATCGCCGTGCGCGGTTACATGTTCCGTTCGAAGATGGGCGAGTTGACGCTACACGTGACGGCCTTCACCGCAATCGGCAAATCGTTGCGGCCGCTGCCCGACAAGTGGCACGGCTTGCAAGACGTCGAGAAACGCTATCGCCAGCGCTACGTCGATTTCATCGTGAATCCCGATGCACGCGACGTGCTGATCATGCGCAGCAAAATTATCGCGCAGGCGCGCCGCTTCATCGACGACCGCGGTTTTTACGAAGTCGAGACGCCGACGCTGCTGCACGTGGCGGGGGGCGCCGCCGCGCGTCCGTTCGTCACCCACTGCAATGCGCTCGATCAACTGATGCAGATGCGCATCGCCACCGAGCTCAACCTCAAGCGGCTGATCGTCGCCGGCATGGAGCGGGTCTACGAGATCGGACGCATCTTCCGTAACGAAGGCATCGATACGACGCACAATCCAGAGTTCACGATGCTCGAACTTTATGCCGCCTATTGGGACGTCTACGACATGCTCGAGTTCAACGAAGCGCTCGTCGCGCATCTCGTTTCGGTCGTGACCGAAGGCGGCGACGAGCTGCCGCATCCCGACGGCAAAGGAACGATATCGTTTGCGCGGCCCTTTGCGCGCGTCGAGTATCTCGAGGCGATGGACCGCTGGAGCGAGGGCCGCTGCACGCGCGAGCGATTGCTCGACCCCAACGGCGCGCGCGACATTTTGCGCGAACTCGGGCTGCCGGAATCGCCGTCGCACGGTCACGCGCTCGACAAAATTTTCGAGCGCATCGTCGAACCGCATCTCGAAGCGCCTACATTCGTGATGGGCTATCCCGTTGCGATTTCACCGCTCGCCAAACGGCGCGAGGGCGATCCCGACATCACCGATCGCTACGAACTCTTTTGCGCGCAAATGGAGATCTCGAATGCATTCACGGAGCT
>DATAQH010000014.1:0-10897 GCA_036264815.1 Candidatus Cybelea sp. | reverse complement strand
AAAACGGGGCGGCGCCGACGCTGGGATGCGGGTAGTCGCGAGACGAGATCCACAGATCGCCGGGCGGCCGCAGAATCCACGTTACCGGCAAGACGATACCGGTGGCCAATGCGGCGAACCCGAGATAGCGGAAACGCGACGCGCATGCGGCGGCGAGCACGGCAATCGAGACGGCAAAGATCCCTGCCAAGTCGTAGAGCTCGCGAAAGACGCCGCTCTCGGGGACGTTGCGAACGATCCACTCGTACGGTACCGCGAGCGGCCCGTGCACTCCCGACGCTACGAGGTAGACGAGGATTGCCCCGAGAGCCGTCCACAGCGCCGCGCGCCGGCGCCACGCGATCGCCGTCCCCGCAACCGCAAGCGCGAGCATCGCCAGTACCGCGATCTCGGCGGCGATCCCGAGCCGATCCGCATAGCCGGCAAAGTATCCGCCGAGCGAGAGCAGCGCGAGCGGTGCGATCGATTGATTCGCTTGCCACTCGACCCCGTACGGGATCTGCAGCAACGCACTTCGCTCGCCGAGTAATCCGACGATCGACGGCAGGGCGACGAGCGCTCCGGCGCCGAGGGGAAGCCACTTTTTCGTAACGATCGCGAAGATCGCAACGACGACCATCGCTGCGATAAAGAACTGCAGCTGGCTTTCGATCGGCACGAGCCAGAGCGCGAGGCGGACGGGCGACGCGGCGCGTCCACGCGCCATCTCAGCCAGCAGGCCGGCGAACGCGCCGTAGGCGAGCACCATGACGAGGTGCCCCGCGACGATCTCGTTGTAGACCCAGGGATTGAACGAGAGAAACAAAGCGATTCCAATGGAGCCTGGGGTGGCCGCTCCCCACAGCGCGGCGAGATTTGCAGCCGCACGCGCGCAACAGTATCCGGTGAGAAACGCGAGCAGCACGAGGCCGGCGAGCGGTCCGGCCAGCCACATCACGGCAGCGAAGATGGGGCCGATGAGATACGTCGTCGGATGCGGGTTGGCGACGCCGAAGCCGATGGAGAGCCAGCCGCTCGTAGCGTCGGTGAAAAACGAACCGACGGCGATCCGGTCGATCGGCCAGTTCCAGTCGTGGCGCAGCGTCGGGATGCCCTTGGCGGTCACGAACGCTGCGAGCGCAAGGCCTGCCGCGATCGAAAACCAGCGCGACACTACTGCGGCTTAGCCGTACGCTTACGGAGAGCTTGCCGGCACTCGATGCCGAGGCCGACGGTCAATACGACGGCGCTCGCGTAACCGATCACCGCGAACGGTTCTCCGTAACGCCGCAGGAGCGGAGCCGCGAAAACGAACGCCGCGAGCATTGCAACGACGCTGTAACGAATGACGCTTTCGAGCGTCAAGACGCCGGCAACGTCGACGACGATCTGCGCCGGCGCGCCGACGGGGGACCAGACGTAGCCCTCGAGCTCCTTTGCGGGCACCGACGGTTCCGTTCGGCGCCGCCAGCACTCCATGGCAACGCCTACCGCTGCGAAAACGCCGCCGAGAAATGCGACGGTTGCGAAGGGCTCCGCGAACGGACGCCGCAGCACGCTGGCCACCGCGATCGAGGCGATCGTCGCAACGACCGATGCATTGATGAGTCGCGCGAAAGCGAGGTCGCTGGAGAGCTGGGTGACTGCTTCGGAGCTTTCCGTCCAGCTTTGCTTAACGAGCGTGCCGAGCGCCGTCGGCGCCGCCAGCCGCCATGCGAGCGCCGACGCACCGGTCAGCATGGCTGCATACGCGACCATCGATAGAAATTCAGATAACGCCGAGCGAAGCAGCGCGTTGGCCAACAGCGCAAACGCCGCCGCGATCGCGCTGTAACGGATCGTCGCAACGATGCGGTCCCCGGACGCGAGCCGGGCGTGAATCCAAGCAAAGGCCCCGGCTCGGCCCACCGCGGCCAGCGCGACGGCGGCCAGGCAATAGAGAATCACGGCGCTCTCGGCGCCGGGGTCGGCAGCGAGGCCCGACACGACGATCAGCAACGCGAGCAAACTGGTCGCGAACCCCAGCACGCGCGGGAACGTTATCGTCACGGGCCGGCTCAATCCGTCGTCGACGCCGCGGAAGACCAGCCACTTGGTCCCGATGACGATCGCCGCAAAGATCGCCGCCAGATAGGCCGTCGTTGCGAAACGCTCGGCGCCGGCGTCCGGTATCAGGATCGCCAGCAAAATCGCCGCGAACGCGAGCGCGATCGCATAGCGGATTGCGCCGGTCAGCGCCCACGTTAGGGCCTCGCGCTTCAACGTTCCGGGGTGCCGATCGCCCACAGTTTTGGCTCGATCGCCAGGGTCACCAGCAGAGCTAACGCGATCAGCGACGCGATCCAGGCGAAAATGTAGAACCGTTGACCGGTAAATGAAATCGAGATCTTACCGCCGTCGGGCAGGCTCGGAACGATCCACCCGTTTGAGATGCCGTTGACGATCACGTGCGGCAAGGTTTGGCCGTTCACGGTCGCGGTCCACTCTGGGTGATACGCGTCGCCGAAGACGAGCAAATAGGGACTGCTGCCGCTGCCGGCAGTCACCTCGAGCCCCGTCGGCGAGTTTCGCTTCCACATCACCGGGAACGATTTCGTCGCAGGCAGGGCAGCGGGCGTAACCGACAAGAGTGCGATCTTCACTTCTTTGTCGGCGCTGGTAATCAGGTGAGGACCGCGGCTCAACGTTACCGGGCCGTTGCCGGCGGCGCGCCCATCGACCAGGAGCGGCAGCGACGACAGCGATTGCGGGTGCGCCAACGCCCGAGCGGGCATTCCGTGCACGTAGTACGAGAGATGCGCGAAGTTCGAACGAATCTGCCGTCCGACAAACCAGATACCGGCGATCCGTTGCGTCCCATCATACGGATTATTCGGGAACGCGTGCATGAAGTAGATGTCGAAGCTGCCCGACTGAGGTAATGCGAATAGGCGGTACGAAACGCCGTTGCGGCCGGCGAGTGCGACCGCGAGCCAAGCGCTTCCCGAGCCGGTTGAGGTAACGTCCCCGACGACCTCGGGATCCCCGGACAGATTCCCAGGCGGCTTCGGCAGCGCGATTCCGTGCAGCGCGTTGTCCTGCGCCGCGGCCGTTGGGCCACCCCTTGCCGTAATCCGCGTGAACGAGATATCGGGCGCGACCGCCGCCTCGATCACGTCGGGGCCGAGGTCGGTGCGCTCACCGGTCGTCGAATGGAAGGTGAAGGAGACGTCGTTCCAACCCGGACGGAGCGTCACCGTAAAGCTCGCGAGAGCGGGAGCCGGTCCTTGGAGATGGTCGACCGAGTCGTACTGCTGCGCCGTTGCGCTGGGTCCGGACAGCGCCACCTCCTGTTGGCCTCGCCCGTTGACCGTTACGCTCATGAGCGATCCGACCTGCAGACGGCTAACGTGCATCGCGGCGCGCGCAACGACGCTGCGCGCTCCGGGAACGAATACGCGCAGATGCGCCGTCTGCGAGAAGAGCATCCAGGCCTCCGAATCGCCGCGCTGCCAATCGTACGCCGTCGAATCGTCGCGATACCAGCTTTCGGGCATCATCGTCGGTGAGGTCTGTACGATGCCGTCACCCGGAACGTAGGGCAGCGTTCCGGCGAGATCTCCCGGAAACGCGCCCGTGAAGGCGGTGCTGCGAATCACGTGTGTCTTGATGAACCCATCGGGGCCGAACGGCCCGACTGCGGAGGCGCGTAAGCGGTACCGCCCGGCCTGCGGCAGCGTGAGTCTTGCCTTCTTAGCATACACGAGCATCTCGAGTGCTCGATTTTGCGGCGCGGCCGCGCCGAGCCCGGCGACGCGCTTGGTCCAAGCATCGACCTCGTCTGCCTTTACGAGCGCGACGACGAGCTTTGGATCCTCATAGCCGTCGGAGACCCAATGCTTCCCGCGCGAGAGAAGCACTTGCCCGTATTCGGTCCAGGCGCCGCCCGCTGCGACGGGACGAAAATAGGCGCCGTCGACTTGCAGCAGGCGCGGCGCGGACTGCGGGAAGAGCAGCGACTGCTCGCGAGCGAATATCGTGTAGAGGCTGCTGGCAGGCAGCTTGAACGGCTCGGCCCACTGCACGTTGGCCGACGACGGACGCACGAGCGTACCGTGCGCGAGCGAAGCGTTGACTGCCAGATCGCGCACCGCCGAAGTAGAGAGCGGAACGATTGGCGAGAGCGATCGCATCGTCGCCGAAAACTCTTGCATCGAACGCGTCGGCGCGTCGAAACGCGCCTGGCCGCGCGCCATCGCGCCGACGTCGCCAAGATAGGCTTCGGAGAACGTCGGCCACGCGCTGATCACCGGATGAGTGACGCCGTACACGAGCGGAAGCGCGCCGCTCAGCCGGTACGTATGAAGCGGGCCGTCCGAGCGCTGCGGCGTCGCGCCCAGAACCCGGTGCAGCAGGTCGTGCGTCAGGGTCGTACTGTTGAATCTCCATTCGTCGGGCGAGCTGAAGTCGATGACCGGAAGGAAGTCGTCGCGCTGCAAAAACGTGTTGACGCCGAGCACGCGGAACATGTCGCCCGCAAACGGCAGGCCCTCCCGCGTGGCGCGATAGGCCCGCCGAACCCAAGCGTCGGTTCCCTCGGACGGCTCGCTTCCGAGCAATCCATAGATCATCGGACGATCGACCAGCGAGTTCTCGATGTAGAACTCCGGGTTACCCCAATCGAACTGCTCGAGAAACTGGGTCGGGAAGAGCGCGACGCGGTGCTGGTCGTCGTTGCCAAGCAGCGCGTTCTCGCGGTACTCCCAGCTCGGCAGGACCGAAGCGGGATAGTTCATCTTGTGCACGATGACCGGTATGAAGACCAGGATCGGCACGATTACTAACGCGGTGCTGACGGCGGGGACGAGCCATCGCAGGCGCTCGTGCTCGCTGCCGGCGAAGGCCGCAACCTGTTCGCGCAGCCACGAGAGGATCGAGTACGTGCCGAGCGCGTACAGTCCGCAGATCCCGAACTCGACGCCGGCCACCCACTTGTACGAGAAGCGGAACATCTGAAAACCCGGGAAGTACCGGTAAAACGCATCGTAGATCGGCGTCGTCACCGCATCCCCGAGCGCGTCGTGATAGTAGCCCACGACGATCGGCACCGAAACGATCGTTGCGATCAGAAAGTAGAGCGTCGCCGGGCGCTGGTTGCGTTTGAAGGCGACCGCTCCCAGCGCGACGATTGGAACGAACCAGAGCAGCGCGCTAAAAAAGCCCTGGGAATACGGCTCGGCCCACGGAAAGTACGGGCGCCCTCCAAACGAGACGAACGTCGCCCAGTGACCGAGCCCCCGCAGCACGTTGTCGAAGGAGGTAGCGGCGTTGTGCAGCGACGGGCCCTCGCTCAAGACGCCGTTGAGCCACACGCTGCGGAAGTAGTCGACGAAGGGCACGACCCAGTAGAGGTTGACGAAGAACGTCCCGAGGGACGCGACGACGACGAACGGCAGCGTTCGCTTGGCGACGAGCGCCGGCCGCTCGCTCAAGGCCAGCATGACCAGAACGAAGATGCCGAGTAAGATGACGTTGATTGCGACCAGCGGCGGATTGATGCCGCCGCCGACGAGCACGAGCAGCGCCATGCCAAGCGCCGCACGCCAGACGTTCATCTCGCCGCGCATCGCACGCGCGGTGATTCCGATCATCGCCGGGAGCGTTGCGTACGTCAGCAGCCAGACGATCTGCGCCTGCGAGTTGAGCGCGACGTACATGTTGAAAAGGTACGCGACGGAGCCGGCAACGCGGGCGGTCTCGCCGAGCCACGGCGCAACGGAGCGCAGGCAGTAATACATCGAGGCGAGCACGCCGAGATAGACCGCAAAGACGGCAAAGCGCTGCGCGAAATCCTGGGGGATGTGAAAGATCTGCGCGGCTGCGTAAATCCACGCGTACGGCGTCTCGTACGTGAACCAGAAGCCGGTGTGCGTGCCCATGTACAGGGCCGGATTCCATGCGTGCAGCAGCGACCAGAGAAACTTCAGCGGATCGAGGTGAAGGTCGGCTTGGCCGTCGTTGAGCTGCACGCCGCTGCCGTATCCCAGCGTCACCAGGAGCGCAAGCGCGACGAAGAGCGCCGGGACGAGCGCTCTTCTCAGCACTGCTCGCTGCGGCCACGGCAACTCGAGCGAGGCCGAGGCGCGGGCGGTTTCCTCTTTCACCGGTAAGCCTTTCCGTAAAGCTTGAATGGACCTTCCAGAGTCACGCGCTGCTCGACGGAAGCCGCCGCGAAGAGCTCGTCCACGACTTTGGCCACCGCATCGAGCTCGATGTCCCGCAAGATGCACCGGTACTCCAGCCGGAGCACGCAATCGAAACCCTGCAAGCCTTCGTCATGACAGGCCGGACAAGGCGACGGACGCATCGCGACGGCCTGTCCGATCGGTGCGCCGCGAACCTCGCTCGTCATCCCGTAAAGCGCCAACGTCTTTACACCAAGGCCCGACGCTAAATGGCTGAAGCCGGCGTCGTTGCCGACGAAGACTTCACACTCCGCCAAAAGCCGGGCGGCCTGCGCGAGCGGCTCGCGAATGATGTTGATTCCCGCGACGCCTGCAAAATCTTGCTCGGCACGCTCGAGCTCCCGCTCTTCGTGCGGCCCCAGAAAAAGTCGAACCGGTCGTCCGGTCGCGACGTGCCGCCGCGCGAGGGCGACGAAATTTTCGTAGGCCCAGCGCTTGACTTCATTTCCTTTCCAAGCCATCGAACCGGGATGGATGCCGAGCGTTCCGGGGATGCGCGTGCTGCGCCAAGCATCCGGAACCCAGTACGCCAAGTCGTCGCCGCCCGGCGGCAGCCCCGCCGCTCGCGCGAGCCGCAGGTTTTCGGCGAGCCGATGTCCCCCGCGCAACCCAACGCAAACGCTGCGCGTCGTCCGCGCGATCAGGCTTGCCGTACCGCCGTAGTCGTGCAGACAGAGCCGCTTCGCGCCGGCACCGCGGGCGATGGCCGCGTACTGCCAGCGCGTCGCCGGGAATGGGAGAATGCAGAGGTCGTAGCGACGTGTCCGGAGTTTCGCGATGGCTGCCAGCACATCGGGCGCCGTGGGCCTGAGCGGAAGCTCGGTAATATTGTCGACGATTCCAAGCGCTCGAAGGTACTCGCTGACCGGGGGATGCATCGTCAGCGCGTCGACGCGCCACGAAGCGCGCGTCAGGCCGCGAAGAATCGGGCCTGCGGCCAGCGCGTCACCAAGCCCTGGTAGCAGCAGCACCAGAGCGGTATTACCGGCCAAAGAGGCCTACTTTCCGATAGGGATGGGGACGACGATTTCGTGCGAGCCCGCGCGATCGATCTTCGGTGAAAAGCGCTCCGGCTGGTCGTAGTAGCGTAGGATTCGCATCCGGTAAAAGATCGCCAGCGTGTCGAGAAAAACATTCCAGACCGCCGGCAGGCGAAGCCGGCTGCAGACGCGCGTAAAGTTCACTTCGACCGGTGCTTCGACGACCCGGTAGCCAAAATGGTGCGCGTTGGCCAGCAGCTCGAGATCGAACGCGAAGCGCTTGACCAGGACGCGCGGCAGAACGCGCTCGAGGACCTCGCGCTTGAATAGCTTGATACCGGTCTGCGTATCGCGTACCGGCAGACCGAAGAGCCCGCGCACGAGCATGTAGTAGAAGAAACTGTAGATCCGGCGCAGGCGCGGATACTCGACGCGCGACTCCGGATGAAACTTCGAACCGATGACCGCGTCCGCATTGCGAGCAAAGAGAATCGCGAAGAAGTTCTCCAACTGCTCGGGATGCAGGTCCATGTCGGCGTCGAGGAATGCGACGTAGTCGCCTTTCGAATACGAGGTGCCGCAGATAAGCGCGTTACCCTTGCCTTGGTTGCGGCGGCAGCGCACCACGCGGACCAGGTCGGGCCAAACCCGCAGGGCGTCGATCGCCGCCGTGTGCGTTCCGTCGAGGCTGCCGTCGTCGACGACGACGATCTCGAAATCGAGGCCCAGTTCCCGCATCGTTTCGACCGTTTCGCACACGTTGTCCGCAATCGAACGAGCCTCGTTATACGCGGGCATGACAATCGAGAGCATGGCCCGGGAAGCTTGGCTCTCGTAGAAAGGCGAGCCTTCTCGCGCAAAGTTGATTGTAGTCAACTTTTGTTACGCAATCGGCGCTTCCCGGTTCTCCGGGGGGCTCACGATATTCCGCTCGAATTTCGCGACGATCGTATGCCACGCCAGTCCGAGCTCTTCGACGTTGAGCATGCGCGCGAACGCAACGAAGACCGCGCCTCCGATCCCGATCTGGCCGAAAAGAAACCAGGAACGCGAAGCGAGCGAGGCTTCCGGCGTAACGCCGAGGGCGCCGATCCAGTGCAGCGCCGCCAACATCGCAAGCGAGCAAACGACTATCTTCCCGGTCGAAAAAACCAAGGCACCCCAGTCGATCCCCGAGACGATTCGCGCCGTTAACATCAGCAGCAGGAGCGCTTGGAGGCTCTGACTCGTCGAGTTCGCCAGCAAGAGCCCTCGGGCGCCCAAGCTCGGCAGCCAGACGAGCGAAAGCAGCACGTTGAGCACGACCGTCAGCACCGAGATCGTTACGGGCCACAGCGTTTCGCGGCAGGCGAAGCAGCAACGCGTCAGGACAACGTTCGCCCCGAGTGCGATCAAACCGATCGCAGCGTAGGGCAGCAGGCCGGCGGTCAAGTCGGTGGCGCTGGCCTGGAAGGTCCCGCGCTCGAAGAGCGCCTGCACCATCGGGTGTGCGAGGACGATGAGCGCGCATGCCGACGGAATCGTAATGAAGTTGACGAGACGCAGTCCGGTGACGACGCTGCGCGCTACTCCGCGGCGGTTTTCGCGCGCGAACTGCGCGGCGAGCAGCGGAAAGATCACCGTCGCGATTGCGGCGGCGAAGATCTGCTGCGGGAAGTTCACGAGCTTGGTCGCGTAGTTCATCCCCGCGATATATCCCGGAGCCAGCGTCGAGGCGAAAAACCGATCGAAGAAGAGTGCGAGCTGACCGGCGGCCGAGCCGACGATGATCGGCCCGAGCAGAACCCAAATCTTCTTGAGGCCGGGGTGCTTCAGGTCGATAATCGGCCGGTATTTGCCGATCGAGAAAAACGAAGGAAGCTGTACGAGCATCTGAGCCGTGAGCCCGAGCGCCGTGCCCAGGACCAGCGCGTAGATGCCGATCCCGTGGCTCAAAAGCACGACGCAGGCGATCGTCACGATGTTGACGGCGACGCCGAGCAGCGCCGCGGAGCGAAAACGGTGATACGCGTTGAGCATGGCCGAGAGTACGCCGCTCAGACTGACCGCGACGATGCTGGGCATCAGCCAGCGCGTCATGCGAATCGCGACGCTCATCTGAGGAGCGGGGAAACCGTGTGCGATCAGCGGTACGTACCAGCGCGCGGTAAAGTAGCCCACGACCGCGCAAATCGTTATCGCGATGGCCAGCATGTTGAGGACCGTGCTCGCCAGACGCCACGCCTCGTCTTCCTCGCGATGCGCGATGTACTCGGAGAACGTCGGGACGAGCGCGCTTACCAGCGCGCCGTTAAAGACGCCGAAAAGAATCGTCGGAACGGTCGCCGCCGCCAGAAACGTGTCCATCTCCCAACGCGTTCCGTAGTACCGCGCGCTCACGACCTCGCGCAAAAAGCCGAGCAGCGTCGACGCGAAGGTCGCCCCCATGATAAAGAGCGTGGACCCGGCGACGGAAATGCGGTGGCGCGGGCGCTGCCGCGCGGGAACGGCGCGAAGGTAGGGCTTAATGCGCCCCGTCCTTTCGCAGAACGGCCGGGACCGTCTTCGCAATGATCAGCAGGTCGCCCAGCGGCGTCCAGCCGTCGACGTACCGATTGTCGAGCTCCATCCAGTGCTCGAACGAAACCTCGCTGCGGCCGTTGATCTGCCAGAGGCACGTTACGCCTTGCGGAACCTCGAGGCGCCGGCGCGCGAAGGCGTCGTAGTGATCGATCTCACTGGGCAGAGCGGGGCGCGGCCCCACTAAGGCCATGTCGCCCAAAATGACGTTGATGAGGTTCGGAAGCTCGTCGATGCTCGCGCGGCGCAAAAACCGCCCGAGCGGATGCAGCCGCGGATCGTTGCGAATCTTGAAGACCGGGCCGTCTACTTCATTGAGGTGCATGACGCTCTGACGCAATGCATGCGCGCCGTTGACCATCGTGCGCAGCTTGAACATCTTGAAGCGGCGTCCGTGCATGCCGACGCGCTCCTGGGCGAAGAACGGAGTTCCGCCCGTGACGAAGGCGATGGCGAGCGCTGCCAATACGACGATCGGAGCGGTCAGCACCAGCAGCAGAATCCCGACCACAACGTCGATGCCGCGTTTGATGGCCGGCCAGGATTCGGGAACGTCGCGCTCGCCGGCGACCCCGACCGCAACCTGCATCGCGTTCATCCGAGCAGGGCTCGCTTCACCGTCGCGCCGACGAAATCGAGACCCTCGATCTCTCCCAACAGCCGGCCCGGCGCAGGCCCGCGATGCACGAACGGAACGTACTCTCGCGTGTGATCGGAGCCGGGGGCGGTGGGATCGCAACCGTGGTCGGCGGTAAGGATAAGCTCGTCCTGCGGCCGCAGGCGGCTCTCTAGGTGCGGGATCAGGGTGTCGAGCTCTTCTAAAGCGTTGCCGTAACCGCGGACGTCGCGGCGATGACCATACTTCGAATCAAAGTCGTTGAGATTCGTGAAGATGAAACCGTGGTCTACCGTTTCTAGCAACTCGAACGTCTTCTCCATCGCATCGCGATTGCCGGCAGCCCGTACCGAGGTAGCAATTGCGCGTCCGCAGTAGATGTCCGAAATCTTTCCTACGGCATGGACCTCGATATCCCCCGCTCTGAGTTCGTCTAGCAAATTTGGGGGCGGCTCGATTGCATAGTCTCGGCGATTCGGCGTCCGCCAAAAACCCCCCGGTCGCCCGAGGAAGGGGCGCGCGATGACCCGATTGACGTT
>DATAQH010000024.1:0-3722 GCA_036264815.1 Candidatus Cybelea sp. | reverse complement strand
GCTAGCGGCGCGCGACTGCTCTTCGTCGGCATGGGCTCGCCGCGCCAGGAGTTTTGGCTGGCCGACCACCTGCGAGAGACTGGATGCGGCGTGGGCATCGGCGTCGGAGGCTCGTTTGACGTGATCTCCGGCCGCGTCGCCCGTGCACCGCAGATCGTGCAGCGCATGCGCCTGGAGTGGCTCTATCGGCTCGTTAAAGAACCGCGGCGCTGGCGCCGCCAACTCGCCCTTCCGCACTTCGCCGCGCTCGTCGCACTGGATCGACTCCGACCGTGAAAGCGATGATCTTAGCGGGCGGCCTCTCGACGAGGCTCTACCCGCTGACGAAATCCGTCCCCAAGCCGCTCGTGCCGGTCGCGGGGGTTCCCAACGCGATCCACCTGATGCGCTACTTGAAGGCGTTCGGCTTCGACGAGATCGTGATCAACACTCACTATCTCGCCGATGCGATCGTTCGTACCCTCGGCGACGGATCGGCGTTCGGCGTGCGTCTGCAGTACTCGTACGAACCGGAGCTGCTGGGGAGCGCGGGCGGCCTGAAGAAGGTCGAGTCGTTTTTCGACGACGGGCCGTTTCTCGTAATCGGCTGCGACGAAGTCACCGACATACCCCTCGACGAAGTGCTCGCCTTTCATCGCGAACGCGAAGCGATTGCAACGATCGGTTTGGTAGAGTGCGAGGAAGTCGATCAGTACGGTGTCGTCGTCCTGGGCGATCGGGGAAAGATCGTTGGTTTTCAGGAGAAACCGGCAAAGGGCGCGGAACGCAGCAAGCTCGCCAACACCGGCGTCTACTTTTTCTCTCCGGAGATCTTCGACCGGATTCCGGCAAACGAGTTTTACGATTTCGGCAAGCAGGTCTTCCCCGCGCTGCAGAGCGCGGGCGAAGCGTTCTACGGTTTCGACGCGCAGGGCGCCTACTGGTCGGACATCGGTACGCCGGCCGAGTACCGGCGTGCGAGCTACGACGTGATTCGCGGCGTCGTTCGCATCCCGCAGACACGAGCCGACGGCATCGACGTTTCGGCAAAACTGGGCAGCGGCGTGCGGATCGAAGGCGCGGTTCGCATCGGCGCCTCGGTGCGCATCGAAGACGGCGTGGCGATCGTCGGCCCGAGCATCCTCGACGACGGCGTCTGCATTCGCTCCGGCGCGCGGCTCGAGCGCAGCATCGTCTGGCAGGACTCGAATATCGGCGCGGGCGCGCGGCTGCGCGACACGGTGGTTGGGCGGGACTACGACGTCGCGGGCGGCATCGTGCTCGACGACACGTTGGTCGCCACGGACGGAGTTGCGAACGTCTAGGGTTTGAAGGAGCCCCATTACTGTTGGGTGAGGACCGTCTGACCGAGTGCCGAAGCCGGATGCGGAAGGCGCGAGGCAGACGATAGGAGAGCCACATGGATGTGGCTCGACGAATGTGTCCGAGGCCAATAGTAATGGGGCTCCTTCAAACCCTAGATTTTTGCGCGGAGCGCGTGATCGAGCGGTGTGGACTTACGGCCGCTGCTCGACTTTGTGTTTCCGGCGCAATGCGCGAGCTGCAACGCGTTCGGTTCGGGCCTCTGCAGCGCGTGCGCGCCAACCGGTCCGGCAATTGAGGCGCGCTTTCCGTCGCTGCGGGTCAGCGGGCTCGCGCCCTATGAGGGAAGGCTGCGGGAGGCGATCCTCGCGCTCAAAGATGGGCGCCGCGACGTCGCCGACGCCCTCGGTCGCCTCGCGGCGCCGCTAGTCGCGCGCGAGACGATACTACTACCGGTGCCCACGACGCTAAAGCGTCGCCGGCTGCGCGGCATGGACGGCGTGGCGCTAGTGGCGCGCGTCGCCGCGAGCGTCGCGGGCGCGCGCGTCGTACTCGCATTGAGTCAGCGCTCGGGCGATGCCCAGCGCGGCCGCTCCCGCGCCCTGCGCCTATCGGCCCGCGGCCGCTTCGGCTGCGACGCGTCCGAGGTGGCGGGCCGGTGCGTGACGCTTTTCGACGACGTCTGTACGACGGGATCGACGCTGCGCGACTGCGCGGGTGCGGTCCGTGAGGCCGGCGGGATGGTGAACGATGCGATAGTCGTTGCCGTGGCGAACAGCCCTGACGCGTGGAGTACTCCGATGGCCAGCTGACGCCGCTCGACGAAGTCTATCTGCAGCGCGCCTACGAGCTGGCGGCCCGCGGCATCGGCAGCACGTCGCCCAATCCGCCGGTCGGCGCGGTAATCGTGAGCGAGAACCGCATCGTCGGCGAAGGCTTCCATCATCGCGCTGGGGATGCGCACGCCGAAACGTACGCGCTCAAACGCGCCGGCGGTGCGGCACGTGGTGCGACGCTCTACGTCTCGCTCGAACCGTGCGGGCACGTGGGTGCGACGCCGCCGTGTGCGGGCGCGCTGATCGAGGCCGGAATCGTTCGGGTCGTCGCCGGGACCTTCGATCCAGCGCATCACGGCGGCGCGAGCGATCTGCGGCGGCAAGGCGTCGACGTCGTCGTCGCGAACGACGATGCCGCGCGCGACTTGATCGAAGTTTTCGAGCGTGCGGCAAACCTCGCGCGTCCGTATCTTGCGGTGAAGATGGCAATGTCGCTCGACGGCGCAATCGCCGCGCGTCCCGGCATCCAGGAATGGTTGAGCGGCGAACGGAGCCGCGAGTTCGTCCGCGGCCTGCGCATCGCGTACGACGCGGTGATGGTCGGCGCGGGTACCGTTGCCGTCGACGATCCGCAGCTGACCGTGCGTCCGCCGCGCGACCGTCTGCGTCCGTACGTGCGCGTGGTCGTCTGCGAGCGCGAAGGCGTCTCGCCGCGCAGCCGAATCTTCGCGCGAGAGGCGGGGTATGCGCGCACGATCGTGCTCGCGCCCAGCGCCGTAGCCGAAACGTTGAACGAGCTTCGCGAGGTCGCCGAGGTCGTCGCGGTTGCGCCGCCGGATAGCCGCCGGCTCGACCTTCCGCAAGCCCTCGAGGCGCTGCGCGCACGAGGTGTCTTCAGCGTCGTGTGCGAGGGAGGCCCGACGTTGGCGGGGCGCCTGATCGCCGCGCGCCAAGCCGATCGTTTCTATTGGCTGATCGCGCCGCTGCTGTTACGCGGGGAAACCAGCGTCCCGGTGCTGGCCGGCGCGGAACTGGGGGGCACGCGCCTGCGCTTCGATCGTACCGAGCGAATCGGCGACGACCTGCTCCTGAGCGGAGTCTTTGCCGATGTTTAGCGGGCTGATTCGCTATCGTGGAACGGTCGCGTCGAACAAGTTTCGCAGCGACGGCGGGGCGAGGCTCGTCGTGAGCTGCGAGGGCGTCGAGGCGGAGCACCCGGCGCCCGGCGATTCAATCGCGATCAATGGAATCTGCCTGACCGCAACCGCGGTGGCGGCAGCGGCTGTTGCGTTCGACGTGATTCCTGAGACGTTAGCCTGCAGCACCACCGGCGACCTTCGGACTGGCGACGTGGTCAACGTCGAGTACGCGCTGCGCGTCGGCGATCGCGTCGGCGGCCACTTCGTTTACGGCCATGGCGACGCCGCGGCCGAAGTGCTTGCGCGCGTTGCGGAGGGTCCGGGCGAGCGAGTGCGGATCGAGCTGCCCGCTGCCTTGGCTCGCTCGATCGTTCCGAAAGCGTTCGTCACCGTCGACGGCATCAGCCTAACCGTCGCCGCCGCCGGCGAAGGCTGGTTTGAAGTCGCGCTCATCCCCGAGACGCTGGCGCGCACGACGCTCGCCGCGCGGCCGCCCGGAAGCCGG
>DATAQH010000411.1:0-1622 GCA_036264815.1 Candidatus Cybelea sp. | reverse complement strand
AGATACCCGCGCGATGCCGCGTACTGATAAAACGGATCGAAGGCGACGAACGACGAGAGATTCGGTCCGCCGTGAATCCGCACGAGCAGCGGGTACCGGCGCGCAGCGTCGTAGCCGGGCGGAAAGGTCAGAACCGCGTACTGCGTGTAGCCGCCGGCCGAGTAGGAGATCTCCGTTTGACGGGCGAGGTCGAGCATCGCGATTTCCTCGTTGTAGTGCGTCAGCTCGACCGGTGAGCCCGTTGCCGAGGGCAGATAGTAGAGCTCGCTGGGGTGTAGCGGAGTGGAGCCCGTGAACACGATCGCGCCGTCGCGTGCGGCGCACTGCGCCTCGATCGAGGCATCGGCGACGTCACCGGTGCTGACGTCCCGAAAGCCGGTACGCTGGGCCGCCGCGAGCACGAGACGCACGCGCGTGCGATCGTAGACGCGCATCAGCAGCTGCGACGCGTCGTACCAAGCGAAGCCCTCGGTGTGACGATCGAGGCTCCCGGAGACGTCGCGCGGCTCGCCGCCGCGCACCGCGACGCTGAACACCTCGGACTCATTGGCGGGATCGCCGTCGCGCGGATAGAGGTAGGCGACGCTCGAAGCATCGGGCGCGTAGAGCGGGGCTTCTTCGAAGCGACGCTGCGGCGTAAGCGCGCGGCGTTCGCCGCTGGCGACGTCGACGCGCTCCACGAAGGATCGGTCGCGCAGGCCGTAAGCGGCGCCATCGGCGCGAGCGTACACGATCGAGCGGCCGTCGCTCGACCAGGATGGCAGATCGTCCCGCACGCTCCAGTCGCTGCCCGAGGTCAGCCGCTGCTTGGCGCCGCGAAGGTCGACGAGCCAGAGGTGCGCCGGCGCCGGCGCTTTCGTCGCGAGATACGGGTTGTCACCCACGGCAAATCCGTCGAGGAAGCTCGCTGCGCCCGCGCGCGCCGGCACTGCGTCGCGGCGAACGAAGGCGAAGCGCGCCCCGTCGGGCGACCAGGCGGCGTCCATTACGCTGGTGCTGCCGGCCGTGATGCGCTGCTCGCCGCCGCCGGCATCGACCGCGAAGATCTGATCCGCGTTCGTCGTCTTATCGTCGGCGATATAGGCCAACCGGTCGCCGGACGACCACATGAGATTCGAGTACGACTCGTGTGCGAAGGCGAGGCGCCGATCGCGCCGGAGCGCCACATCGTAGACGTGCAGCTCGTCTACCGATGCGTTGCGCTCCAGCACGGAACGCGAGACCACGTAGGCGATTTGCCGGCCGTCCGGCGAGATCACCGCGCCCGAGACGCCGGCGATGCGATTCATCGCCTCAAGCGAGAAGATCGCGGGGACTACAGCTTCACCTGCAGCGTGAAGTAGAGGTTCAGCGCGAGCGGATAGTTGCCCGATGACGAGTCGCTGAACGCCGGCACGAAACTCTGCGCAAAGTACGGATTCTCTTTGACTCCGTTGGCCGCGACGTCGTTGGGGCCGGTACCGTTATAGAAGTGACCGCCGTTGTAGAACGTGTTGGTAGTGTAACCGCAGATCGCGGAGTTGGGGGCATAGGCCTGCGTCCACGGTTCGGCCGAGCCGCCGAAGCAGCGGTTGAGCAGGTTGGTTACCATCAGCCGTCCGCTGACGCGCGGCGTGAAATCG
>DATAQH010000386.1:0-7973 GCA_036264815.1 Candidatus Cybelea sp. | reverse complement strand
GCCGTGGCACGTGGATGTCACGGGCAGTCGCGCCTACATCGTCGTCCCCGCGTCGTATCACTACAACATGAAGGGAAGACCGGTCAAGGAATCGGGTTCGGTCTTTACGATCGTGCTCACGAAAACGGCGAAGGGTTGGCTCATGTCTGCCTGGTCCTGGGCACAACACTGACCGAGGTCGCTCGCACACCATTAAGCAAGGTCGACCACGTGCAACTCGCAATGCCGCCGCCGTGATTTCCGTCTTGCGACGAAGGCGCATCCGGCGTTCCGCTGCCACGACTACGACGGCCTCGTGAAGCGCTTGAAGAGCTGAAAGTCCCCGTCGCGCGGGACGCGCACCTCGTCGAAGGCCGCGAGCATTGCTACATCGCCGACCCCTTCGGAAACCGGATCGAGCCGATCAAGGCTCGAGCAGCGCGAGCTCGGCCCGAGTCATCGAAACGAGGTTTAAAACGGTTGCGTGCGAGGTATCGAAGCCTGTCAGCGTCGCCTCAACGACGAGGTTTCCCGATAACGCACCGAGCCCGATGTGGGTCTCCCCCTTCATCGAGACGGCTCCGGCAAACGTCCGCTGGCCGAGGTTCGGCACCCTGACCGACTTGAAGCCTGGAACCTCCGAGCTCTTCTTGCGCGCCACGGCGTAGGCGGAGGCCGCATCGGCCGCGCTCCCGTAGCGATCGACGCCGATCGTCACTCGCTTCGATCCGCTTCCGTTCTCGTAGAAAATGCTGCGCGTCGACGTCGCGCCGCCCTGCGCGGCGGTATCGGCGCCGGTCTGTGCGAGCCTCGTGACGCCGGGGAAATACGAACGGACCGCGGCGAGATCGAGCACGGCGCTCATCGGAAGCAGCGCCGAATCGATGGGCGGCAATGACGACGCGCCGCTGGGCGTGCGCAACGCGCACAGTATCGCGACCGTTACAAGCGTTGCCCTTCTCATGAGCGCTGGTTCTTGGAGCCGTAGTTTTTTTCCGTTGAGTTCCCCAGCGGCGCCGGCGAACTCGCCAGCCCCGAAGACGGTGCACTCCCGAACATCGGCGCTGCATTTCCGTTCGCCCTTCGACAAGCTCGGGATGACACCGGGCGATCGGGATGACACCGGGCGGCCAGGTCGACGCTACGAAGCCTTCGCGGGTGCGCCGAGTGCGATCGCGATATCGACGACGTCGTCCTCGCTTAGCGATAGCCGGCGCATCGCAACCTCGTAGAGTTCGATCGTCTCCTCGCTCTTGCTCGATGCGGCGCGCTCTTCACGCAACCGTTTGACTTCGTCGGTAACGCGGTGCGCGAGCTCGGAGCTCGACTCGACGCCCGCCTGCGCGAGGCGGTCGGCATTGCGGCGAAGCGTATCCTCGACCAGCGCAGCGCCGGTGTGCTTGCCGAAAACCCAGTCGATGCGGCCGCCGACCAGCTCCTTCGGAACCGCCTCGTACATCCGGTGGTCGATGAGCATTGCCTGCGTGTGGATGCCCGACTCGTGCGCGAAGACCTTCGCGCCCACAATCGGCTCGTGCTGCTGCAGCGGAATTCCGCTCATGCGTTCCATGAAGCGCGCCAGCTCGCGCAGCTTGTGGTATTTGAATCCCGGCAACTCGATGCCGTAGAGCACCCGCAGCGCCACGACGAATTCGTGCAGTTTGACATTGCCGGCGCGTTCGCCGTAGCCGTTGGCGGTAACCGAGACGACCTTGAAGCCGCTGGAGACCGCGGTGATCGCGTTGATCGTGCCCAGGCCGTAGTCGTTGTGGAGGTGAGCGACGATCGGCAGGCCCTCAGGCAAACCCGCAACGATGCGGGAGCAGTACCAGCGCGTTGCCTCGGGCGTCAGCGTGCCGACGGTGTCCGGCCACGCCGGCCGCGTCCCGCCCGCGGCCAGGCCCGCTTTGAAATACTCGACGAAGTAGTCGACGTCGCCGCGGCTGCCGTCTTCGGCGCCGAACTCGATGCGCTCGACCCCGCACTCCCGCGCGTGCCGAATTGCGTCGCACTGCAGATGGATGTTTGCCTTGCGGAAAAACGAGAGTGGAAGTTCCTGCCAATTCGTTTCGTCGCGTCCTTCGTAACGAAGCAGCATCTTGCCGATCTTGTACTTGAGGTGGAGATCGCTGCCGCTGGTGAAGACGAAGAACGTCACTTCACGCGGCTCGATGCCCACGTCGCGCAGCGTTTTCACGGTGACGTCGATATCGCTGCGATTGCTGCGGCACATAACGACGATCTCGACCTCGCCCAGCTCGCCGCGCCGCTTCGCCTCCATTACGAGCTGCAGCGTCCGCCGGTCGCCCGCAGATGCCGCCGGAAAACCGACGCTCATGATATGCACGCCGATGCCGGCGAGTTCTTTGGCGATCTCCAGCTTCTGCGGCGGCGTATAACAGACGCCGGGCATCTGTTCCCCATCGCGCAGCGTCTCATCGTAGATGCGAAGCTCGCTCGCGGCGGGAAACGCGACCTCGCGCGTAAACTCTTTCGGATCCCGGATCAAGTGCTCGATCGGCTCGTGCAGCATACTTGGGCCTTCTACGAGCGGCGGGGTATCTCTTCGCGCCTTTCCGTGCGCTCTCGTTCGCCGAAGCGCAGCTCGGCCGTATCGCGCGGAAAGAGCAATTCGAGCGTCCAATCGAAGGCGACGCGCAGCTTCCGATCGAGCCCCGGCAGACGCAGCAGGTAGTACGTCCGCCAAAAGAACCACGCGATGAAACCGGTGATCACGACGTTGCCGGGAAGCTGCGCGACCGCTTTGCGTCCGCCCAGCGCCGCCATCATGCCCAGCGACCGATAGTTGAACGGCTTCACCGTATTCCCCCGCAGCGCGGCGAGGATGTTGTCGGCAACCCAAGGGCCTTCCCGAATCGCGTGCTGCGCCGTCATCGGAAAAAAACCGCCGTGACCGTCGGGGATTGCCGCGCAGTCGCCCAACGCCCAGATCGAGTTCGACGACACGACGCGCATGTCTCTTCCGGTCTCGACCGCGCCGCGTTTGTTTGCGGGCAGCGACGTCTTCTCGATCGAAGGCGACGGTTTGACGCCGGCGCTCCACACGATCGTCTCGCTCTCGATGTGCCGTCCGCTTTGCAGCGTTAGTCCGTGCTCGTCGGCCCTCGCGACGCCGTCCCCGAGAATCACTTCGACGCCCCGCCGCTGCAGGATGCGCTGTGAGTAGTCGCCCATTTTCGCGGGCAATCCGGCCAGCAGCGTGGGGCCGGCCTCGACGAGGATCATCTTCACCTCATCGAAACTCAGCCGTTTGTAGTAGCGCAGCACGCTGCGAAAGAGTTCGTTGACCTCGCCCGCCGTCTCGACGCCCGTGAAGCCTCCCCCGACCACGACCATCGTCAGCAAGCGCGCGCGCTGCGACCGATCGTCGATCGTATCGGCCAGCTCGAGCAGCATCACGAGATGATTGCGAAGCGCATCGGCGTCGTCGAGCGTCTTGAGCGCCCAGGTGTTTTCGGCGATGCCGGGCAGCCCGAAGGTCGACGTCGACGAGCCCAACGCCAGCACGAGCTGGTCGTAGTGCTGGACGTGCGCCTCGCCCGTGAGCACGTGATGATAGGTAACCGTCCGTCGCTCGACGTCGAATTCATCGACGTCCGCGAGGACGAACCGCGTGCGATTCAGCTGCGCCCGGATCGGGGTGACCACGTGCCGAACCTCGAGCTCGCCCGACGTGACCTCCGGTACCATTGGCGTGAAGAGCGAGTAGTTCTCCCGGCTGATCAGCACGATTTCGGCCTCGCCGGGCCGCAAGCGACGCTCCAGGCGGCGGGCGACGGCGACTCCCGCGAAGCCACCGCCGACGATCACGATGGTCGCCACGAGGCGCGGTTGAAGAACGCCGTGTGGAATACCTGCCCCCGCCCTCATCGCCGAACGAGCCCGAAGAAGCCCCCAAACCGGCTCGCAAGCGCGCCCAAGGCGGGATCGGCGCCCTGGCCGCCGCCTTGCTCGCCTTCGTGCTGAAATTTAAGTTTCTGCTCTTGTTGGGCGCGAAGTTCTTTGCGATCAGCTGGACATTTTTACTCTCGCTGTGGATCTACATCGTCGTCTTCGGGTGGAAGTTCGCGATCGTCATCATGCTATTGCTGCTCGCGCACGAACTCGGCCACTACTTCGCCTTTCGCGCATACGGGCTGCCGGCGCGTCTGCCCGCCTTCGTCCCGCTGCTCGGCGCCTTTACGGCCGGCACTCCGCCCGAAGATCTCGAGCACGACGCCTACATCGCACTGGCAGGGCCGCTTACCGGGCTCGGGCTTGCGGCGGTATGCTACGCGATCGGCGCCGCGACGCAGGATCGCTTTTGGTACGCCTGCGCCGATCTTTCCGCGTTTTTGAACCTCTTTAACATGATTCCGACGCCGCCGTTCGACGGCGGACGAGTAATCGGCGCGCTGTGGCCCCCGCTCTGGATCGTCGGCTTCGCGATCTTCATCGCGCTGGCGGTCCTTTGGCACATTCCGCTGCTCTTCATCGTGATCATCGGCGCGCTCGGACTCCCCGCGATGATTGCCGCTTGGCGCGGCCACGTAGACCCGCGCGCCGCACGTATGACTTTTTCCGCGCGAGCGCGCGTCAGCATCTGGTATCTCGCAACGCTGCTGGGGCTCCTGGTCGTCATGGCGCAAGCGCACGCGATCGCGAGCCTCGGCTCGGCGGGTCCGATTTGGTAGTCTTCCGCTTTCTGTTACTCGCGTACGCCGCGATAGCGATCGCGCTTGCCGCGGCGCGCCCTGTCGCGACCGCGGGTCCGCTCGCGCGCGATTTTGAGGCGTATTGGTCCGCAGGCATCACCGCAAACGCCGGAGCCGATCCCTATTCGCGCCGCATCTGGAAGGCCGAAAGCAGCATTGCAGGCGTCGATCGCCGGCGAGACGAGCTGCTTCCCTTCATCGGTCCGCCGGCGACGCTGCTCGTTTGGCGTCCGCTGGCGCGCCTGCCGTACGCGGCCGCCGCCGCGCTCTGGCTTACGCTTCTGACAATCGCTTTGCTAGGGCTGATCCTCGGTACGCTCTATGGTTGCCGCGAACGCCTCACCGCGGCGTCGTTTCTCGCCGCGGCCGCGCTTGCGGTCGCCTTTGGCCCGATCACCAGCGACTTCGCGCTCGGGCAGATCGCGCTGCTTGCATTCGCCGCGGCGACGCTCTTCGTCAGCCTCGTCGATCGCTCGCTCCTCGCCGCGGCGGTGGCCGCGGTGCTTGCCTTCACGCAGCCCAACCTCGCGGTCGGCCTCGCGTCGCAGCTCGGGCGAGTCCGCGCGCTTCTCGCGATCGCCGGTGGCGCGGCCGTCACCTATGGATTGGGGTCGCTCGCGTTCGGCCTCGCGTGGCCGCTGCGCTACGCGAGCGTAGCGCTCGCGCACGGGGCGGCAGAACGCTTCGTTGCAATTCAGATCACGCCGGCGGCCGTTGCGTACGGCTTTGGCCTGCCGGCCAATGCGGCGTGGATGTTCGGCATCGGTGTCGCGTTCGTCGCCCTTGCAGCGGGCGTCGCGCTCGTCCTTCGCGTGCGCGAGCCTTTCGCGCGATTTGCCGGCTGCTCGGCGCTCGTGCCGTTCGTGGCTGGTTTCGTGCACGAGCACGACCTGCTCGTCGCCTACGTCGCCGCCCTCGTGTGCGCACTGAGAACGCGCGGTGCGACGCGCGTCGTCGGCTTTACCGGAACGCTGCTGGTCTGCATCGACTGGCTCGGTCTCGCGCAACGTCCGTCGGGGGTCGCGCAGAGCGCGTTGCTCGCCTTGGCCGCAGCCGCGGCCTTCGCGGCGCTGGCTCCGGCGCGCGAGCCTCGGGCCACGCGCGCGATTCTGCCGATCGCCATGCTTTTCGCAATAACGGCGTGGTTCGCCGTCCACCATCCAGTGCCGGTCTGGCCCGATGCGCTCGGCCTCTTTCACGCGCCGCACGGGGCGAGTATCGCGGCGGTCTGGCTTGCCGAGCAGCGTGCGAACGGATTGCTGGCGGTCGCGCCGCTCTGGGGCTTTTTGCGAACGCTCCCGCTGCTCGGCTGTGCGCTTTTAGCTTACGCTATATATCGACGTCCATGACGTTGTCGAACGGCGTGATCGCGTTGGGATGAAAGTTCTTCAGGTCGCTGTTGTAGGCGAAGATGTCCTCGCGCAGGGACGTCACGATCGTGGGCACGTCCTTCACCAGCTCTTGTTCGACGGTCAGCACGTCGGCGTTACGCTGTGTCTGATCGAAGTGCCTAAATAACCCGTCCATCGCTCCCTGAGCGCGCTGGTTGCACCAGTGCAAATTGTTCTGCCCGTTGGGCGGGATCGAGTGGCACGAGTACAGAGGCGACATATCGCCGATGGCATCGTTGAGCCATGCGAAGACGATCACGTCCCACTTGTTCGAATAGACGATGCCGCCCGACTGCAGCGGAGCGAACATCAGTGCCGGCGGATAGTGCCGCACGGTGATATCGACGCCGATCTGCTTCCAAGTCGAGCGAATCAGCTCGATCTGTTCGTCGGCGTCGGGCGCACCCGCCGTCGTCGCAAACTCGAGCGCCAGCTTCGCCCCGTTCTTCTGGCGGATGCCATCGGAACCGCGAACCCACCCGTCCTTGTCGAGCAGCGCGTTGGCCTTGGCAAGATCGAACGGAACCGGCGGGATCGAAGAGACGTAGTACGGCGCCGACTTCGGCGTGGTCACTTCTTGGAGGATGCCGACGCCGCGCCCGATCTTGTCGATGATCGTTCGCCGGTCGATCGCCATGCGCAGCGCCTGACGAACGATCGGGTCGCCTACGGTCGCGCGCGTCGTATTGAAATCGAGGTGATTGAAGAAGTAACTGGGCTGGCGGAGGACCGAGACGCCCGCAACCGCCTGCACGCGCGAGAGGTAGGCTCCCGGCACGAGATCCCACATGTCGATCTCTTTGGCCTCAAGCTGCGCGAGCACGGTATTACGATCGGGAACGATTTTGTAGATGATCTCTTTGAGCTTGGGCTGGCCGCGCCAATAGAGCGGATTGGGAACGAGAATGATCTGCTGGGCGCGGTCCCAGCGCTCGTACTTGAAGGGTCCGATTCCAATCGGCAGCGAGTTGTAAGCCACGTGGTTGATATTGGGATACTGCGCCAGCAGGTGCTTGGGCAGGATGTCCGGGTTCGCGCCCGCCGTCGAAAAGAAGGTTTCGACGAACGGCGAGTACGGCTTCTTCATGTGGTAGACGACGGTGTATTTGTCGGGCTCGTCGGTCTTCGTGATCTGGTCCCAGCCAAGACGGCCGACTTCGTTGTTGGCCGGATTGAGCACGACCTTGGTTGAGAAGACAACGTCGTCTGCGTCAAACGGTGCCCCGTCCGACCACTTCACGCCCTTGCGGATGTGATAGGTGATCGTCAGTCCGTCTTTGCTCACGCCGCCGTTGGCCTGGGTGGGGATCTCCGTCGCCAGCTCCGGGTACGGCCGGTTGTGCTCGTCCCATTTGACGAGGTACGCCTGAGTCATCGACGACAGGTAGCCGATGGAGGTAAACTGCCCCAGATGCGGGTTGAGGGTGTTGACATCTCCGGCATCGGCAAACCGCCAGACGTGAGGCTGCGTCCACGAGTTGGCCCGCCCGCCTGCCGCGGCGCCCCCCGTCTTCGTGCAGGCGCACAGACCCGCTACTGCGCCGGCTAACGCCGCGACGTAAAGAAACCGGAGATTCATGTTCGCTGAGCTCCTCTTAGAAAGTTCCTAGATCGAGTAGTTCCAGGGATCCCAAAATGCCGAGATGACGGGAGAAGGCTGGAAGCCTTTGAGGTCCTTGTTGTAGACGTAGGGAATGCGATTGAAGTACAGGATGATCGTGGGAACGTCGCGCGTCAGCTGCTGCTGCACGACGATGTAGTCGCGCTTGCGGCGCGCCTGGTCGATCGTCAAAAGCGCGTCGTTCATCGCCGCCGTGGCCTGCGGATTGTTCCAAACCATCCCATTCTGGCCCTTGGGCGCGAGGTTGTCGCCCGAGTAGATGGCGCT
>DATAQH010000278.1:0-6071 GCA_036264815.1 Candidatus Cybelea sp. | reverse complement strand
TTGCGATGCGTACGAGCATGTTGGCCGCTACTATACCACACGCTCGCGCACGTTTGCAATCCTTCGTGGACGCCGAGGGGAAGCTTGCCGACCGCGGAATCCGAGCGAACCATGATGACGAGATTGCTTGGTATTCTCGCGCTCGCATTGGTGAGTTGCTCGGGCTCTTCGGGCGGGCACGGCGCCTACGGGTCGGGCGACCCAAAGCTCGCAGCCCCCAACCCCGGCGGTGGCCCGATCGATCCGTTTTTGACCGACGGGCAGGCGGTGCTGCAGGCTCTCGGCGCAATCGCAACGCGTTCGGGCACGCCGCTGCGCGTCACCTCGATCGACGCCGATCGAATGAACGGATTGAGCGTCGACGTGCAGGAGCCCAAGCATCACATCAACGTCGACCGCTACGTCGTCGCACCCGATGGAACGCTCACCGGCCCCACGCCCGTCAAGCTAATGTCGATCGGCGGCGGCCCGATTACCGCAGCCTCGGTCGACGCGCGCGCGTTCAGCCCCGAGGCGATCGAGTTCGCACGCCTGACGCAGACGGCGCGCGCGGCGATCGCGAAGTCGAACTATCCCGACGCGCGCGTCATCGAGTGGGAGTTCGGGGGCATCGGCTCCGACGACCGCCAGTACATCTACCTGGAATCCGCGCGAGCTCGTCCGGTCGCCGTCGTCAACTCACACCTAAAAATTCTTCGGATGCAGTTTTAAGCAGCTCCTGGGTCGAGTCGAGCGCGATACCCAGGTCGGCGAGTAAGTCGTCGCCGTCCTCGATTCCTACGGAGAGTCGCAGGAGATCGTCGCCGATATCGAGCTCGGCTCGCTGCGCCGACGTAAGCGAGCCGTGCGTCATTCTCGCCGGACTGCAGATCAGCGATTCGACGCCTCCGAGCGAGACGGCAAGGGTAAAGATCGATGTCCCCTGAGCGATTGCGTGCGCGCGTTCGACGCCGCCCTTCGGGCGAAAAGAGACGATGCCCCCAAAGCCGCTCATCTGCCGGCGCGCCAGCTCGTGCTGCGGGTGCGTCACGAGTCCGGGGTAGTAGACCTCGGCTACGTCGTCTCGGGCGGCGAGAAATTCGGCGACCCGCTGCGCGTTCTGTACGTGCGCGCGCATCCGCAGCGCCAGCGTCTTCGTCCCGCGCAGGGTGAGATAGGCGTCCCACGGCCCCGGGACCGCGCCCACGCAGTTCTGATGGTAGGCGATCTGCTCCGCGATCTCGCGCTCGCCGCTGACGACGATACCGCCGACCACGTCGCTGTGGCCGCCGATGTACTTCGTGGTCGAGTGTACGACGAGATCGGCGCCCAGCGCGAGCGGCTGCTGCAGAAATGGCGAGGCGAAGGTGTTGTCGACCGCGAGCAGCACCCCCGCCGTCCGCGTTCGCGCAAGCTGCGCAATATCGCAAAGCCGCAGGAGCGGATTGCTCGGTGTCTCGAGCCACAGCAGGCGCGTGCTGGGTCGCGCGGCCGCCCAGGTCTTCCGTACGTCGCCCGTGTCGACGAATGTAACGTCGATACCGTAGCGCGAGAGAACGGTCGTAAAGAGGCGGTGCGTCCCGCCGTAGATGTCCCGCGTGGCGAGGATGTGGTCGCCGCTTCGCAGCAGCGAAACCGCTCCCGCAACTGCCGCCATGCCCGACGAGAAGGCCGAGGCGAAAGCGCCGCCCTCTAGGGCCGCGAGCTGGCGTTCCATCGCGCTGCGCGTCGGGTTGACGGTGCGCGAGTAGTCGAAGCCCTTCGTCACGCCGATCTGCGGCAGCGTAAAGGTTGCCGTCTGATAGATGGGGACGATCGTCGCGCCGGTCGCGGAGCAGGGGTCCTGACCGCTCCAGATCGCGCGCGTCGAGAAACCGCGGGTCAACACGGGGTGCTCCCAACTGCAGCCAAAGACGGCCGCGCGATGCGTGTTTTCAAAAGCTCGGCGAGCGCGTTCGATTGGGCCAGAAACGCGTCGTGCCCGTGCTCCGAACGCAACTCGAGATAGGCTGCGTCGAAGCCGGCGCACGCGAATCGTTCGGCGGCCGCGCGTACGTCTTGCGCGCGGAAAAGCCAGTCGGAGGTGATGCCGACGAACGTAAGCGCCGGCTTATGCTCCGCGGCCCGCCAAACCGCGGCGCGCACGTCGAAGGAATCCATGGCGTGCGTCAGGGTCGCGTAGCTGTCGGCGTTCATTCGCCGCTCGAACAGGTCGGCTTGATGCTCGAGGTAGCCCTCGACGTCGAAGAAGGGACGGCCGAGCCGGTCGGGGCGGCGGTCGTGACGGCGCGCGAGCAGCTCGTCACTCTTGTATGAAAGCATCGCGAGCTTGCGCGCCAGCCGTAAGCCCCGGGGCGTGTCGAGCTCGAGCGCTTCACGCTGCAGCGCGTTGAGAGCGATGCCCATCGCGCTGTGATGATCGTGCGCGCCGACGACGATCGCGCCGCCGACGCGTTCGGGTGCGGAGAGCGCCCACTGCAGCGCGCGCATACCCCCGAGCGAGCCGCCGATCGTGAACGCCAGACGCTCGATTCCGAGCCTGCGCAGCGCGCGGCGCTCCGCTCGGACGATATCGCGGACCGTCACCCGCGGAAACGGCGCGCCCGTAGGGCCCGTCGAGCCGTAGCAGCTTCCAAGCGCATTGATACCCACGACGCACCAGCGGCTGGGATCGAAGAGCGCGCCGTAGCCGGCAATTCCGGGCCACCAGTCGGCTACGCGGCTCGAACCGGTCAGTGCGTGCTCGACCAGCACGACGTTCGACCCATCGACGGCGGGCGTGCCGTACAGCGTTACGAGCTGGTCGACCGCCGGTAAGATCTCCCCGCAATCAAGCGGTAGGGCACCGATTGCTACGCTTTCCTCGCGCATCATGCGTTCACCAAAACTCGCGACGACGACAGGCTCGTCAGCTCGTCGTCCCACACGGGATATCCGGGCAGTTCGGCTGCATGCGCGAGGCGGCTAAAGAACGGATCGACGCGGATCGCCGGTTCGAGCGAGCTCGTGCGCCCGCGCAGATCGAATCCGCGCCCCTGCCCCAGCGCACGCAGCACGCTGACGACGTCGCCCAGGACGGCCGAAGCCGTCGCCACTCCGCCGGCGCCGGCACCTCGCAGCACGAGCGCACCCGCGTCGCGCGCGAGGATTTGGACGACGTTCTCCGCACCGGCCGTACGCCCGAACTCGTGGTCTTCCGTGACGAGCACCGGCGCAACTTCGGCGAAAACGCCGTCTGGCGTGCGGAGCGCTCCTGCGACGAGTCGAATCCGGCGGCCGGGCATACGGGCCCGCGCCACGTCGCGCTGCGTCACTTCGGTGATTCCTACGTGCCGGATGCGCGGCGATATCACGGATAGGCCGAAGGCCAGTTGCGCGACGACCGCGAGCTTGTGCGCCGCGTCGGTGCCGTCGACGTCGTTGGACGGATCGGCTTCGGCATAGCCGCATCGCTGCGCCTGCGCGAGCGCTTCGGCGAACGAATCGCCGTCCTCCATCGCGGAGAGAATCGACGTACACGTCCCGTTGACGACGCCGGCAACGCCGAAGATTTCGTCGCCGGCAAGCGCCTCATCGAGCGTCCGAAGAATCGGGATCGCGCCGCCGACCGCGGCTTCAAATCGGAGCGCAGCGCGGCGCGACGCCGCGAGCGCCTGTAGGCGCGGCCCATGTTCGCCAATCAAATCTTTGTTTGCGGTGACGACGTGCCGGCCGCGTTCCAGAGCGCGCTCGACCAGCTCGGCAGCCTCCGTCGTTCCGCCGATCACTTCGATGACCAAATCGACCTGCGGATCGTCGACGACCGAACGCGCGTCCCGGGTAAAAAGCCGTCGCTCGAGCGAGTTCGAGCGCTCCTTGAGTGAGTTGGCGATCGCGATCGCCCGAAGCTCGTAACGAACGCCGCTCCGGCGCTCGATCGTGTCGCGCTCCCGGTGCAGACGGTCGGCAACGTTTGAGCCGACCGTACCGCACCCGAGAAGCCCGACCCCCACAGTCGTTTTCATGTTTCCCGGCCTCCTGTTGCGATGGGAAAGCGAGGATAAAGACGCGCCCCCCGCCGTTTTCGGCGAGGGGCGTGTGAAGCGTTTGTTTGCGAAACTTACTCTGCGCGCTTCACGACGACCCCGCCGCATGCATCGGCATGCCGCACATCCAAAACATCGTCGGGCTATACGCAAAGAAAGACATTGCAGGAACCTTAACACCGGGGACCCGAGGTGTCAAGCTGCCCGAGCCGGTCACCCAAGCGGCTCGCCGGTGAGAAACGCCAACGCGACGAACGCGGCCGTGGCTCCAAATCGCAGCTTGCCGTAGATCCGCCGTTCGCCGCCGCAAAACCGCTCGACGAGCCTGGGCAGCGCGGCCTGGAGCAGCAGAAATCCGCCGGTCGCGGCCCAACCCTCCCAGCTCTTCGGGCTCCAGCCCGGGCCGAACCGGCGCCGCTTGAACCAATACCTCTTGTCGCTCATACTCTCTCCGTACCCTAGGAGCTGCCGTAATCTCACCCCGTTTTGGGGCTAGCGCGGCGCCGTCTTGCTTGCTACGCTAAACTCCCCTGACCACACACTTAGGAGAGCATACGGAAATGCCTGACAAAAAGCCTAATATCCTCATCCTTTGGGGTGACGATATCGGCATCTGGAACCTTAGCAAATTCAGCAACGGCATGATGGGCTACCGCACCCCGAATATCGACCGGGTCGCGAACGAGGGCGGCTTATTCACCGACTATTACTCCCAGCAAAGCTGCACGGCGGGGCGCGCCTGCTTCATCACCGGTCAGAATCCGATTCGCACCGGTCTGACAAAGGTCGGAATGCCGGGTGCGACGGTCGGCCTTCAGCCGGAGGATCCGACCATCGCCGAGCTGCTCAAGCCGCTCGGCTACGCTACAGGCCAGTTCGGAAAGAACCACCTCGGCGACCGCAACGAGTTTCTGCCGACCGTTCACGGCTTCGACGAGTTCTTCGGCAACCTGTACCACCTCAACGCCGAGGAAGAACCGGAGCTGCCCGATTATCCGAAGGATCCAAAGTTCAAGGAGATGTTCGGCCCGCGCGGCGTCCTGCATTGCTGGGCGACCGGCACCGACGACTCGACGGTCGACCCGCGCTGGGGCCGCGTTGGGAAACAAAAGGTCACCGATACCGGGCCGCTGACGAAAAAGCGCATGGAGACGGTCGACGAAGAGATCACCAGCGCCGCGCTCGAGTGGATGGAGAAACAGGCCAAGGCCGATCAGCCGTTCTTCCTCTGGTATAACTCGACCGCAATGCACTTCCGCACCCACGTCGCCGAAAAGAATCTCGGCAAGAGCGGCCAAGATCCCTACAGCGATCGGATGGTCGTGCACGACGAGCAGATCGGTATGATGCTCGATAAGCTCGACGAGCTGGGGATCGCCGACAACACCATCGTCATGTATTCAACCGACAACGGTCCGGAGAACGACACCTGGCCGGATGGCGCGAACACGCCGTTCCGCGGCCAGAAAGACTCGAACTGGGAAGGCGGCTGGCGCGTCCCGTGTTTTATCCGCTGGCCCGGTCTGATTAAACCCGGTTCGGTTTACAACGACATTGTTTCGCATATCGACATGTTCCCGACGCTGCTCGCCGCCGCCGGCAATCCGAACGTCACGCAACAGCTCCTCGACGGCAGCAAAGTGGGCGATAAGAAGTTCAACGTCCACCTCGACGGCTACAACCAGATCCCGTACTTGAGCGGCGAGAGCAAGGTGAGCCCGCGTCAGTCGATCGTCTACTTTAGCGACGACGGCGAGATCGTCGCCGTGCGAGTCGGCGATTATAAGTTCAACCTCGCGCTCCAGCGCGCCACCACGATGGAGCAGTGGGCCGCACCGTTTGAAAAACTGCGCGTGCCGCATATCGTCAACCTGCGCCGCGACCCGTTCGAGCGCGCCGACTTCAACTCGAACACCTACTGGGACTGGTGCGTCGATCACCTGCCGCAGATGTACCTGATGCAGGACGTCGTGGCCTCGGAGATCAAGAGCTACATGGAGTTCCCGCCGAGGCAGAAGGCGGCGTCGTTCAACCTCGACGCCGTGATGCAGCAGATCGCGACCCCCG
>DATAQH010000182.1:0-9666 GCA_036264815.1 Candidatus Cybelea sp. | reverse complement strand
GCAGCAACTGCTCCAATGGATTCATACCGAGAAAGGCCGCGAAGAGCGACGAGACCGGCGGCAGCGCGGCGACCTGGCGCGCAATCGTCTGCGGAACGCCTTCGTGCACGAGGCCGCCGATCATCGCCGGCGGCAGCGCGTGCGAGAGCACGACGATCATCAGCGAGAACGAGAGGCCGATCGACAAGAGATTGCCGGCGTTCTGCAGTGTCGAGCGCATTCCCGAGGCGACGCCGCGCTGCGGCGCCGGAACGCTGCTCATGACCGCGGCGGTATTTGGTGCGGCAAACATCCCCGTGCCGACGCCGGTTCCGGCGATGCAGAGCGCGAAGGCCCAGTACGCAAAGTCGACGGGCAGGAGGGCGAGCCCGATGAGACTCGCGGCGAAGACGAGCAGCCCGGCTGTCGAGAAGCGGCGCGCGCCGTAGCGATCGGAAAGGTGCCCCGAGACCGGTCCGGCGAGCATGAACCCGCAGGAGAACGGCAGCAGAAAAATGCCGGCCCACAGCGGCGTTTGTGCGTAGGAAAAGCCGTGTAGCGGCAGCCAGATGCCTTGCAGCCAGATCACCAGCATGAACTGCAAACCGCCGCGCGCGATCGACGACGCCAATACGGCGAAGATGCCGGCGGCAAAGCCGCGGATGCGCAGCAGCTGCAGATCGAGCATCGGTTCGGCCGCGCGCCGTTCGATCGGCACAAAAACGACGAGCAATGCGACACCGCCGATCAGGGTCATCAGCGTTGCCGGATTCGTCCAGCCCATCGCGCGGCCGCCGTACGGGTGAATGCCGAAAGTCACGGCGACGAGCAGTGCGCCGAGGCCGAGCGCGAAGGTGACGTTGCCCCACCAATCGATGCGGCCCGCGCGGTGATGGCCGATTTCGCGCAGGCTGCGAAAAGCCCAGAGCGTACCGAAAATGCCGACCGGCACGTTCACCCAGAAGACGGCACGCCAATCGAGGATCGCCAGAATGCCGCCCGCGACCAGGCCGAGAAACTGCCCGGCGAGGCCCGCGATCTGGTTGATGCCCAGCGCAAAGCCGCGTTGATCGGCAGGGAACGCATCGGTGAGGATCGCGGCGGAGTTGGCGGTGAGCATCGAGCCGCCCAACGCTTGCAGCAAACGCCAGCCGATTAGCCACAGCGCGCCGCGTTCGCCCGACAACGGATCGAATGAAAGCAGCATTGAGGCGAGCGTAAAGACGACGAAGCCGAGATTGTAGATTCGGACGCGCCCCAGCATGTCGCCCAGACGGCCGAGCGTCACGACGAAGACGGCCTGCACGAGCAGATAGCCCATGATCATCCAGAGCAGATAGCCGAACGTGCCCGAGGCGAGCGGATCCATATGGATGCCGCGGAAGATCGCGGGCAGCGCGATGATGACGATCGAGCCGTCGAGCGCCGACATGAAGATCGCGAGCGTCGTGTTCGACAGCGCGACCCAGCGGTAGCGAGGCGTCACCCTAGAGCGCACCGGCGAGGCGTTCGAGCAAGGGTGCGGCGTCGCGTAGCGTCTGCAGCTCCTGCGCGTCGAAATTTCCGGCGAGCGCTTTCGCGAGCTGCGCGGCACGGCCGCTGCGCCGTCCGCGCAGCGTCGAACGCCCGGCTTCGGTAATCGAGACGACGCTCTGCCGGCCGTCGTGGGGATCGGCACGGCGTCCCACAAGCGAGCGCGACTCGAGCGCGGCGAGCGTCGCGCCGAGTGATTGGGCGCTGATGCGCTCCTCCCTCGCGAGTGCGGTGAGCGTGTTCGGACCGTTCGACTCCAGCCGAAGCAGCGCAGAGATTTCGGGTACGGAGAGCGTGTCGTCGCGCGTCTGGCGCAGCCGTCGAACCAGCACGGCGAGCGCGAGGTAGAGCGATTCGGCGAGTGCGTCGGCGCGGAGACGAGCCATATGCTAAGCTTACACTACTAAGGTCAGACTTATCAACTCCTTTGGTCCGAGTGGGAGGAAGCCATGGAACCGAGCGGGCCGAGCCGAAGCAAGCACGGCGATGAATCCCCGTAACCAGTGGCGCTTGGCTCTGCTGGCGCTTTGCGTGCTGACCGGCGTCGCGCTGCTCGTTCTGCTGGTCGACGAGGCGGGCCTCGGCGCACCGCCGTGGTTTGGCTTGTGGGGGGCCCAGTTTGCGGCCTCGGGCACGCCGTATGCGGTGACGGCGGAGGCAATCGATCCGCACGGCGCGGCGGCAAAAGGCGGGTTGCAGCGCAACGACGCGATCGATCTGCGCAACGCATCGCTGCTCGAACGCTTTGCGATCCTCTCGCAGCCGGTCGCAGAGCAGCCGATTGCGGTGACGGTCAAGCGCGCCTCGGGTACCGTGCGGCTTACAGTCGTCCCCAGTGCCCTGACGATCGAGCGCGCCGACATTCCGATCAGCACGGCCGGCACGCTTTTGCTCGTGCTCTTTGCCGGGCTCATTCTGATGCGGCGCGCGTTCGTTCCGGGGAACTTGCTGCTCTCGGCGACGCTCTTGTGTTTGGCGATCGGTACCGCGGTCGGCGCGCCGACGGTCGGATTCGGCGCGCCGTGGGTGTGGCCGTACGTGCTGGCTGGAATCTGCGCGCCGGCCGGGGCGATTTCGGTTGCGTTGTGGGCGAAGTTTGCGAATGGCTTTGCCGCCGGAAAGCTCGGGGGCGCGCGGCGGCTCGCGCTTTGGGCGTGTTTTGCCTGCTCTGGGGCTGCCGTCGCGATCGATCTCGCATTCGTCGTGGGCATGCTGACGTTGTGGCTCGATCCGGCGCCGCTGGTGCTCTCGCCGATTTGGGGACTGCCGTTCGATCTCGCAGTCGCGTCGGCGATTGCGTGCAGCGCCTTAGCGATCGCCGCAGCCGGCACGACGGACCGCCAGCGCGCGGTGTGGTCGCTGCTGCCGATCGCGATACTCTTCGCGCTCTACGGCACGTACAGCACGCTGGTGGTCTTTCAGACGGATTATGGCGTGGCGACCGAGCTTGCAGTCGTGCTCAACCTCGCGTACGTTATCGTGCCCATCGTGCTGACCTACGTCGCGCTAAGCCGGCGGATGATCGACATCGGCTTCGTGCTCAATAAGGCGACGGTGTTCGCGATCGTCTCGGGCTTCGTGATCGGCATCTTCATTTTGGTTGAATGGGCGGCCAACGACTGGCTTGCCCACGAAAGCCATACGACCAGCGTCATCGTCGGGATGGTGATCGCGCTGGGCCTGGGACTCTCGATGCGCTACATCCATGGCATCGCGGATCATCTCGTCGATCGGGTCTTCTTTCGCAAGCGGCACGAGGATGAAAAGGCGCTGCGAGATTTCGCACACGAGGCGTCGTTCATCACGAGTCCGCAGATTTTGCTGGAGCGGGCTACGGGCGAAGTCAAGGAGCACACGGCCGCCGACGGCGTTGCGATCTACGTCAGCAACGGCACCGCGCAGTATGCGGCGTCGAACGGATCGCGGCGCGCGGTCGGCGAGAACGACCCGGGTATCGTTGCGTTGCGCGCCTGGGGAAAGCCCGTTAACCTGCACGATCTTTCCGCCTCCGAGCTTCAGGGCGAGCTCGCCTTTCCGATGATTTCGCGCGGACGGCTCGTCGGGACGCCGTCTGCGGGCCGAAGCGCGATGGCGACGCCTACGCACCCGACGAATTCGACGCGCTGGTCCAGCTCGCGCACGGCGTCGGCACCACGTTCGACACGCTCTCGAGCGTTCGTTCCGATGCGGCTGCGGAGACCGAGGAGAAGCTCGATCTGATTCTCGCGAAGCTCGCGACGCTCGGAGGTGGAACGTGAGACCGGCGCTATTCCGCATTCTGGCGGCGGCCCTGCTTTGGTGGCTTCCGGGATGTGCGGGGTCGCCGGCGATTGAGGAATTCCGCGGGGCGGATAACCACGCTTGGATCCAGCCGCAGGCAAAGGCCACCGATTTACTCTATGTCGCCACCGGCGACAACGTGTACGTGCTCACCTATCCGAAGGGTACGGTTGTGGGCAGGTTAGGTGTCAGCGGCAACGATCTCTGCGCCGATACGCACGGAGACGTCTTCGTGCCGAGCGGCTACGTCATCTTGGAGTACGCGCACGGCAGCGCGTACCCTTCGCAGACGCTCAATGGCGGCGACATCCCGCTAGGGTGTGCGGTCGATTCGCGCACGGGGGACTTGGCGGTGACGCAGGAGGGCTCGGGTGCGGGTGAAGTGGCGATCTTTCCCGACGCACGGGAGCCGTCGACGTGGTATCGCGATCCCGACATCGCCACCTTCGGCCTCTGCGGATACGACGACCGCGGCAACCTCTTCGTTGACGGAACCGGTTCGGGGAACAATGTAGCCGAGCTTCCGCACGGAAGCGGTTCGTTTAGGAATTATTCCCTAGAGAACAAGTTCGCCGCCTTCGGTGATATCGCGTGGGACGGCAAACACATTACGCTTTCAAATCCGGCAACCGGCTTTCTTTATCGGCTACGGTTTGCGCGAACATCGTTTAAGGCGGTCGGGGCGACGCGAATCAGAGGCTGGCAGAACAGTTATTCCGGGCATTGGCCCTACATTCAGACGATGCTGCAAGATGGGACGTTCGTGGCGCAGTCGAGCGGAGCCGCGATGCTGGGGGTGTGGCGCTACCCAGCCGGCGGCCGCGCGGAGGGAACGCTTGGACCTTTTGCGGGCGGTAACGTGAATGTGTATGGGGCGGCCCTGAGTGTAGCTCCGATGAGGCGCCGATGAGCGCCTCGGCGACGGGTTCGTTGTGCGCCGGCGCGCTGGCGGCATTTCTGGCCGGGTGCGGCGGATCCCCCGCAGCGTTTGCGCCCGGCGCTGCCTATCACGTGCGCGGTTCCGTCTCCGACTCGAGCGGCGACTTGCTCTACGTTGCGCAGGCCGATGCGGATTTCGCGTACATCTACACCTACCCCGAGGGAAGGCTCGTCACCAAGATCACGAGGGGCATTTCGGGAGCTCTGGGCATGTGTACCGACGCGGCCGGCAACGTCTACATAACGAGCGCCTTAACCCCTGCCGTCGTCGAGTACGCGCACGGTGCAACGAGTCCGTTGGCAACCTTTTACGAGGATTCTGGAAAGGGAGGCCAGCCGAACGGCTGCAGCGTCGACGTGAAGACCGGAAATCTGGCAGTCGTCAACGGAATCGGGAATCTCGTTGGAGTTTTTAGCGATCCCAATGACGAGGGCACCTATTACATGCTCTCCGGCATGAGTGCGGGCCGCTTCTGCGGCTACGACGACAAGGGGAACCTGTTTATTGATGGGCCGCGCACCTCGGGTGGAAGCGGATTCGTGCTCGCCGAGCTTCCGGCGGGAGGCAAGAGGTTGCAGAAGATCAAGCTCGATAAACGGATCGGGAGCCCCGGGGCCATTCAATGGGACGGCCGCTACGTAACGGTCGCGGCGATCGATGCGACGAGCAGCGTGCTCTATCGAGTGAGGGTGGCCGGATCGAATGCAACCGTAATGGGGACCACGCCGCTGGGCGGCGAGAAAACGGTCGCGCAGTCGGTGATCTTCGATTCGAAAGTGATTGCGCCGTACGCAATCAAGGGCGTCTACCGCAAACAGGTGGGCGTCTGGAGATATCCGCAAGGCGGCAAGGTGACGCAGCTCGTGCGGCGCGCGGGCAATCTGTTTTATGGCTTGGCGATAAGCTCATTGAAAAGCCGGTAAGGCCTCGGAACACGACCTGGCGTTTGGCTTTTTCGCCGTAGGGTACATGTACGGTCGATCACACCGCTTACGACTGGAGTTCCGTGAACGTACTCAACATCATAAAAAAAGAACATCGCGAGGCGGCGGCCTTGCTCGACGAAGCAGTCTCTCTGGAGCCCGGCGACGCCCGCATGAGCTCTCTCGCAAGAGCGATCGAGGCGGCGCTTTCGACCCATCTCACCATCGAGGAAAAGCTTTTCTACGCACGACTTCGCACCCGCGCCGAAGAAGAAGATGAAAAGGTTGACGTTTTCGAGGCGTACACGGAGCACGAGGTTGCCCGTCATTTAATCGATCTGCTCAAATCTCGGCGGAAACGCGATGCTCGCTTCAAAGCGGAGCTTCAAGTTCTCTCGGAGAGTGTCAAGCATCACGTTGAGGAGGAAGAGTCGACGGTATTCTCCCTCGCCAAGAAGTTGATCGATAGCGACGAACTCGAAGCGCTTGGAAAGAAGTGGGAAAAAGCCAAAAAAGAGGCCGAGGAGGCATAGGCGGGACCAGCCCGCGGCGCTGGCGTCCGCGTTGAAAAGGAGAACTCTTTGAACGACCGCCTTTCCGACGAGTCAAAGCCGGCCAACGAAGGCGGTCGAGGAGTACGCTCCGCAGAACCCATTCCTAATAGAATTCGAAAGGAATTGTCTTGAAGCTCAAGCTGTTCGCGACCGCGTCGCTGCTGGCTCTGGTCCCAACCGCAGCCGCCGTCGCCGCCTCTAATACCACCAATCACGTCAACAACGCAATGTCGCCGCATTCCATGACGATCAATCTCGGCGCGCAAAATGGTTCCAAGCAGGACGGGCAGGCGTTTCTCAACGACACGCCTGGAGGGCTTCGCGTGAAACTGCAGTTGAAGGACGTGCCGGCTGGAGCAGTCGAGCCGGCGCACATTCATCAGGGTACCTGCGCTAGTCTAAATCCAGCTCCGTGGAAGGGTCTCTCGAGCGTCGAGGGTGGGGTTTCCGTTACGACGATTCCGGGGCTAACGTTGGCGACCCTCAAGAAAGCACATTATGCCATCAACGTTCATCAGAGCGCGGCGCATCTAACGCATTACGTCGCCTGCGGCGACCTCTAAGCGCGTCCTCGCGGGCGCCAATTTCGTTAAGCTTCTTAAGACTTAAAACGCACGCCGAATGAATAGAAGGCACGATTAGCGGGCACGTCGACAAAAACGCAGGCTCGAAAGGTTTACCGTGCATTCAGTTCCACGCTTCTCCGCCGCAAAGTTCTCCGAGATCGACGACGATCGGATCAGCCCGGCGCAGTGGCGAATAATATTCGTTGCCGGCATGGGTTTTTTCACCGACGCCTACGATCTATTCGTAATAGGTGTCGTCATCAAGCTGCTGAGCACCCAGTGGCATATCGGCGCGCTCGAAGCATCGGTGCTGGGAGCGACGGCGCTCGTTTCCGCCGCGATCGGCTCGGCAGTGTTCGGCCGGATCGCAGACGTATTCGGCCGGAAGTACATTTACGGCTTCGAAGTCCTCGTGCTGGGGGCAGGCGCAATAGCGTCGGCCTTTGCTCCCGGAATATGGTGGCTCGTCGCGTTTCGATTCATTCTCGGACTTGGGATTGGGGGCGATTATCCGGTCAGTGCCACGATCGCAAGCGAGTTCGCGGGGAGCAGGACGCGCGGGCTCATGGTTTCGACGGTATTCGCGATGCAGGGCATCGGCCTGATCGTCGGACCGCTCTTGGCGATCGCCCTTCTCGCAGCGCATATTCCGCAAGAGTTGGTCTGGCGAATACTGCTGGCGGCCGGCGCGGTGCCGCCGCTTCTCGTCTTTTGGGCCAGGCGGCACCTAAAGGAGACGCCGCGATTCGAGCAATTCCTCGAAGGCGGCGGAAACACGGACAAAGCGGTGAAGCGGCTCGGCTTCGTCCGGGCATTGCGAGATGCATTCGCGCACGATCGAGAGCTACCGAAGTGGCTGATCGGTACGTCGGCGGCCTGGTTCTTGCTCGATCTCGCCTATTACGGCAACACGATTTCGAATCAGCAGTTCGTGGGGGCCGTGAGCCCGCACGGTACTCAAATTCACAACCTTTCCGTATCGCTGCTCGTCTTCACATTCGCCGCATTCCCCGGCTATTTGCTTTCGATCTACGGCATGGACCGCTGGGGGCGCAAGACGATTCAGCTGCTTGGCTTCGCGCTCATGGCGGCGAGCTTCATTGGGATCGCCCTCATCGGTGGTACCGGTCAGGCTCTCGTTCCGTTCGTCATCCTGTACTGCGCGAACTATTTCTTCACAGAGTTTGGACCGAACACGACGACGTTCGTACTGCCTGCGGAGATCTTTCCGGTTAGCGTACGAACCACGTGCCATGGGATCTCCGCGACGATCGGCAAAGTGGGCGCGGCGGTGGGAACGTTCAGCTTCCCGCTGCTTCAGGACCGTTTCGGCCTGCCGGGGCCGATGTGGGTCGCGGGGCTGACGTGCGTCGCCGGACTGGCCGTCACGTGGGTGCTACTTCCCGAACCCAACGGGCTCGCGCTCGAAGAGGCATCGCGCGACAATACTTTTAGGAACGCGGTTCCGGCGAGATAAGGTCGGCGCTAGAATCTAACGCCCGCGAGGGTCGGCTCCAGCAGCGCCGCTGGGCAGCGAATGGGGCGGCGGGGTCGAAGGAGCGGAAGCATCATGGGGAGCCTGGGTTTTGCGAGCAACATTATTGCGCCGACGACGGACGCGCACATACGTCTCGCGGCGCCGCTCTTCGATCAGTATCGTGTCTTCTACGGGCAAACGTCGGATATAGAAGCGTCGTACCGATTCCTGCGCGAGCGCTGGATCGCGCGCGAATCGGTTCTCTTCCTTGCGATCGAGGAGGGCGGCGAAGGCAGCGGCTTCGTGCAGCTCTTTCCGGTTTTTCTCTCCGGCCAGATGCGACGGCTTTGGGTGCTAAACGACTTGTATGTGAAGCCGGACGCGCGGCGAAAGGGTACGGCACGGGCGTTAATGCGCCGTGCCGAGCAGCACGCCTTGGAAACGGCGTCGGCCGGCCTCACGCTCAGTACGGGCATAGACAATGTGAACGCCCAGGCACTCTACGAGTCGGAAGGCTACGTGCGAGATTCTCTTTTCTTCTATTACAACCGGTTTCTCCGATGAACACCGGGTTCAAGCTCATCGCGGTCGTAGCGCTGGCGTATCTCGTCCTGACGGCGGTCTGGGGAGTCGCTCTAGGCCATCAGATTTACGTCGCTAAAGAAAACCCGTTAGTGGGTATCGGCTCAGAGATGGTCGGCAGAGATGCGACCGAAGCGTTTGCAATCCGGCGATTGCACGTCCCGGAGTTCGTGACGAAGTCGCCGACCTTTTGGGCGGCACTTCGGATAGCAGAGTAGGCATCGTCTTGGCGCCGATCGTGCCGTCGAACGGTGTTTATCATCTGCGCGTCCTATTACGCCACCGAAGAAGCGGCGCCAGGTTTAAGGACGGTTAAGCCGGCCGGCCGCTTTAGCAGTCACCAGGCATACGGCGGTTTGAGGCGTAAGGAGCCGACCCGAGTCGAACTCGTTTGAAAGGATCCTGTGATGTCGAATCATTTTACCGGCCTGAGCCTAGGGCCGCCGCTGGGCGATCAGAGGCTCGACCTCTGCGATCTCTACGCATTTCAATCACCAAAGGATCCGACGAGGTCGGTGCTCATTCTCAATGCGAATCCGTCCGCAAATGCGCTTCATCCCGACGCGATCTACCGGCTCGCCATCGATAACGACGGCGATCTTCTGAACGACATTGCATTTAGTTTTGTCTATTCGGAACCGCAAAATGGGAAGCAGACCGTAAGCGTGTTCATGGCAACGGACGACGACGCTCGCTCGATCGAGGCGGCCGGCACCAAGATCTTCGAAAACGTTGAAGTCTCATTCGGTCCCGTTCCAAATATCGTAAAATCCGGAGAGTATACGTTCTTCGCGGGCGTTCGCAGCGATGCGTTCTTCTTTGACTACGACGG
>DATAQH010000142.1:0-11623 GCA_036264815.1 Candidatus Cybelea sp. | reverse complement strand
CGTGGATGCGATTGAGGCAGCGCAGCAGCGTCGTCTTCCCGCATCCGGACGGCCCGATGAGCGCGGTAATCGCTTTGGTTGGAAAGCGCAGCGAGAGATCGCCGACGGCCTTCCGGTCGCCGTAGTACGCACTCAATCGGTCGACGGCGAGCAGTTCGCCGGCCGGCGCGGCGAGGGCGCTCACGCTTCGAGTCCTTTCATCGATCGGCGCAGCATTAGCCGCGCGCCGAGGCTTAACACGAAGACCGCGCCGACCAGCAGCAGCGAACCACCCCACGCCTGGGCCTGCCACGTCGCATAGGGAGAGATCGCGTAGTTGAAGACTTGCAGCGCGAGCACGGCCATCGGATTGCCCGGATTGGTCTCCCAGAACTGCGTTCCGAACGCGGTGAAGAGCAGCGGCGCCGTCTCGCCGATCACGCGCGCGATCGCGAGCAGCAGCGCCGTGATGATCGCCGGCCGCGCGGTCGGCAATACGATGCCCACGGTCGCGCGGAAGTTCGACATCCCCAGCGCCAGCGCGCCCTCACGCACCGACTGCGGCACCGAGCGAATCGCCTGTTCCGACGTTCGCACGAGCAGCGGCAGCATCAACATCATGAAGGCAAAGGAGGCCGAAAAGCCCGAGAAGTGCCTCAAGGGTGCAACCAGCACCGCGTAGGCGAAAAGACCGATTGCGATGCTCGGCACACCCGAGAGCACGTCGGAGAGAAAGCGCAGCGCCTCGGGAATCACGCCGCGCCCGAAGAGCGAGAGATAGATTCCCGTCAGCAAACCGATCGGCACCGCCATCAGCGTCGCAATGCCCAAGATGATGAACGTACCGAGTATTCCGTTCCCGACGCCTCCGCCCGGCACGCCGATCGGGTGCGGCAGCTGAGTGAAAAAATCGAAGTTGATCGCGCCGATGCCCTGCACGACGACGTACCCGAGAATCACCAGCAGCGATGCTGCAGCGACCGCCGCGCAACAGAATGCAAGCGCAATCCCCAGCCAGCTCGCGACCCGCCGCCGGCGCAGCCCCTTGTATCTAAACCCGTTCTGAGCCACGGACGCTCCAAATCATCAGCCGCGCGAGCGCGTTGACGACGATGCTGACGGCAAAGAGAATCAGACCGAGTTCGATGAGCGCGCTGACGTAAATACTGGTCGTCGCCTCGGTGAACTCGTTGGCGATGACGCTGGCCAGCGTGTACGACGGCGCGAAGAGCGAGGCCGAAATCTCGGGCCGGTTGCCGATCACCATCGTAACGGCGATCGTCTCGCCGAGCGCGCGCCCGAGGGCGAGCACGCAGGCGCCGAAGACGCCGACGCGCGCCGCCGGCAGAACAACGCGCACGGCGGTCTCCCACTTCGTCGTGCCCAGTGCCATCGAAGCCTCGCGCAGGTCGCGCGGAATCGCGGAAATGACGTCGCGCGAAATCGCCGTAACCGTCGGAACGATCATCAACGCGAGGATCATACCGGCGGTCAACAGCCCGACTCCATAGATCGTTCCGGAAAAAATCGGCGTCCAGCCGAGCAGCTTTTGCAACGCCGGCCCGAGCGCGGTACGCACGAACGGCGAGAGCACGAAAAGGCCCCACAGCCCGTATACGACGCTGGGCACCGCCGCGAGCAGCTCGATGAGAAACGAAAGCGGCGTCGCGAGCCAACGCGGAGCGAAGTCGGCTAAGAAAACTGCGCCCATGATGCCCACGAATGCGGCCAGCACGATCGCGATCAGCGAGGTCACGACCGTGCCGTAGATCATCGGCAGCGCACCGAACTTACTGTTGATCGGATCCCAACCGCTGTGGTAGATGAACCCGGGGCCGAACCTCACGATCGACGGCCACGAGCCGAGGACGAGTTCGACAAACAGCCCGATGATCAGCAGCGCGAACAGAATGCTCCCGCCGTAGACGACCGCGGCAAAGCCGCGGTCGGCAGGGCTTACGAAACGCGCTACGCGTCGAAACTGCGGCTCATCCGTCATCCTGAGCTCTCGCGTGTCATCCTGAGCTCCCGCGTGTCATCCTGAGCTTGTCGAAGGACGGTCGAAGGATCTTCGAAGGACAATCAGTGCTGCATCTGACGAAGGGTCGCGGCCGCCGTCTCTTGGACGTTGCGCGGCAGCGGTACGTAGTCGACCGACTTCGCGTTATCTTGTCCGGAGGGTCCGATCAGCCACGAAAGCACGTTGTAGAGGGCTTTCGCGCGACCACTGTCCGAAGGCTTCTTATAGACCACAACCCACGAATACCCGGCGATCGGATACGAGTTTGCGCCCGGAGCGTCGACGATAGAGAAGTTGGAGGCGCTCACCTCGGGCTTGCTCGCCGCGGCCGCCGCGACGCTCTCGGGCGTGCAGGCTACCCACTTGCCGGCCTTGTTCTGCAAGAGCGCGGCCGTCATCTTGTTCTCGACGACGTAGGCCATTTCGACGTAACCGATGCCGCCCGGCGTGTTGCGGACCTGCCCGGCGACGCCTTCGGTTCCCTTGGCACCGACGCCGCTGGGCCAAGACGGGCTCTTGCCAGTGCCGACCTTGCTCTTCCATTCCGGCGAAACGTGGCTCAGGAAGTCGGTGAAGATGTAGCTCGTGCCCGAACCGTCCGAGCGGTGGACGACGACGATCGACGTGTCGGGGATGTTCGTGCCCTTGTTAAGCTTGGCGATTTGCGGGTCGTTCCACTTCGTGATCTTGCCAAGGAAGATGTCGGCCACGACCTGACGCGTGAGTTTCAGGTTGTCGACACCGGGGAGGTTGTAGGCCATCGCGGCGCCGCCGAGGGTCACCGGAATCTGAAGCACGGGATCCTTCGCGCCGGCCAGCTCTTCGCCGTTCATCGGAACGTCGGTCGCCCCGAAATCGACGGTCTTCGAGCTGAACTGCTTGATGCCGCCGCCGCTGCCGATCGACTGATAGTTGACGGTAACGTCGGGATTCTTCTGGCTATAAATGTAGAAGGCTTTCGAAAAGAACGGAAAGTCGAAGGTCGACCCCGCTCCGGTCAGCTGCGTGGCGGCAGCAGCGGGTACGGCTATGGCAGCCATAACGGCGAGCGCGGCAGAGCAGCGACGCAACGAACGTATCACAGAGTTTAGGCTCCTTGTAGCGAGGAAAAATTGCGGCCTCCGCTCCAGAGCCGAAGGCCTGCCTTATTTGTAATGCAGCCCGATTAACTCCATATTAAGAGCCCCTTGTGTCTTAGGCAGCTTAGCTACGTGTCATCCTGAGCTGACCTCGGTCGCCCTGAGCCTGTCGAAGCGCCGTCGAAGCATGACCGCGGCAGGGAAGTACCGAAGGCACGGCGCCGATATGGCCACTCTGCCGGAGCTGCGGCATACCGCGGCTCACGTTCTTGCCTATGCCGTCCAGGATCTGTTCCCGGAGGCTAAGCCGACCATTGGGCCGGCGATCGAGAACGGCTTCTACTACGATTTCGACCGTGCCGAGCCGTTCACGCCCGAGGACCTCGAGCGCCTCGAGAAGCGGATGAACGAGATCGTGGCCGCAGATTACCCGATGACTGGTCGCGAGGTCTCGCGAGACCAAGCGATCGATGCCTTTAAAGGCAACCCTTATAAGGTCGAGATCGCCGGCGAAATCCCCAAAGACGAGCCGATCACCCTCTATACGATCGGGCAGTTTACCGATCTCTGCCGTGGCGGCCACGCCGATTCGACGGGAGCGATCGGCGCATTCAAGCTGACCAGCGTGGCCGGCGCTTACTGGCGGGGCGACGAGCACAAGCCGATGCTCCAGCGGATCTACGGGACCGCTTGGTACGACCGAACGGAGCTCGACGCGTACCTGGCCCGCCTCGAGGAGGGCCGCCGGCGCGACCATCGGCGTCTGGGGACCGAGCTCGGCCTCTTCTCAATTGAAGAGGCGGCCGGCGGCGGACTCGTCTTTTGGCATCCCAAAGGGACCATCGTCCGCGGAATCGTCGAGAATTTCATCCGCGAGGGCCTTCGGGAGCGGGGGTATCAGCCGGTCGTGACGCCCCACATCGCGCACGAGCGTCTATACGAAATCTCAGGACACCTCGCTAACTTTGACGAGAACATGTTCGGTCCCATCGAGGTGGAGGGCCAGCGTTTTCGGCTCAAGCCGATGAACTGCCCAGGCCACATCCTCATATATCGGAACACGTTGCGCAGCTATCGCGATCTGCCGCTGCGCCTTTCTGAATTTGGGACCGTCTATCGTTTCGAGCGCTCCGGCGTACTTCACGGGCTCAACCGGGTCCGCGGTTTCACGCAAGACGACGCCCATCTCTTCTGTACGCCCGATCAGCTGCAGCACGAGTTCGAGCAAACGCTCGACGAGGCGCTCCGCTTGATGAAAGCCTTTGGCTTTACCGATTTCGAGTACGTTCTGTCGCGGCGCGCGCTCGAGGATCGCGGCGAAACCGACGCCGTCGCCGAGCAAGCAATTCGCAACGCACTCGAAAACCACGAGTTGCCCTACAGCGTCGACGAAGCCGGCGGCGCCTTTTACGGACCGAAGCTCGATATCAACGTGAGCGATGCCCTCGGCCGTCCGTGGCAGCTCGGAACGGTTCAGGTCGATTTCGTTCTGCCGGAACGATTCGAGCTGAAATACCGCGGCAGCGATGGTCAAGATCACCGCCCCGTCATGATTCACCGCGCGCTCGCCGGGTCGCTCGAACGCTTCTTCGGGATTCTCGTCGAACACTACGGCGGAGCCTTTCCGGCTTGGCTGGCGCCGGTCCAAGTTGCGGTTGCGCCGATATCCGAGAACGAATTAGGGTATGCTCGGGGCGTGGTCGAGCAGCTGACAAAAGCGGGCTTTCGCGCCGAGGTCGACGAATCAAACGAAAAGCTCGGATATAAAATCCGGCATTGGAAGACACAAAAAGTGCCCTACATTTTGGTGGCCGGCAAGCGAGAGGTTGAAGACGGTACCGTTAACGTAAATCAACGAGGGACCGAGGAGAAACGCAACGTTTCGATTGGTGACTTCGTTGACGAGTTGCGGACCGTAGTCGAAACGAAACGATAAAGACGATGAGATTAGATGCTCGCGCGGTTTTTGGCGCGCTCGCCCTGGTTCTCGCCTCCTGCCAAGGCAGCGGGCTGGATAGTGGCATGGGCGATATGACGCCGCCCGTATCGCAGCCCGGCAGCATAGGCGCAAACGGGATGTCCGGCGGAAATCTGAACTCCAACTCCGGCGCCGGCGGAATGGCCGGCCCGACGATTGGCATGAACGGGCAAGCCGAGCTGACAAATCCCGGCGCCACCCTTGCGCCCAACGAGGCGCAATACCCGATCTCGCAGGGCCCCGCCGGGATGAAGTGCCCCAACGTCCTGCTGCTGAATCAGCAGTACGCGTGTAACCTGGCCTTCAACATCCCCTCGGCGAGTCCGGGACCGAGTGGATCGGGAGCTCCGACCGCTAAACCGACTGCCTCACCGACGCCCACGCCCCAGCCGAGTGCTTCCTCTGACGATAGCGACGATAGCGATAGCGACGACACGCCGACGCCGTCGCCGCCGCCCGGCGGCTTGATGACGGTGCAAGTCGAGCCGCTGCCCAAGGACGTGCCGGCGATGACGAATCCGAATCCCGCCTTCATGCACGTCACGCCGCTCATGGCGATCCGCTTGCAGAGCAACTCCGACTTCGTGCTCAACGGCGGCTCGCAAGTACAGTATACGCTGCCGGCGCTGCAGTACACCGGACGGGTTTTCGCCGTGCAGCTTTATAACGAAACGTACCTGCGGGGCAAACGCACCGATCAGCTGATCGGCAACTACGCGAAATTCACCACGCCGTCGAGCAATATGGTGCAGTTCACCTTCACCGTTCCGAAGGTGACCGTGCGCCACAGCCAGATCTGGCTGCTGGCGATGTATGGCGCGCAACTACCGCCCGGAAGCACGCCGACTCCGTCGCCGTCACCCTCGCCCGCGACCTCTGCAAGCCCCACCAGCGGGAGTCAATAGCATCAGCTAAGCCGCCGCGCGACTTGTCACTGTCACCCTGAGCTTGTCGAAGGGTTGTCGAAGAGCCGTCGAAGAGCCTGGGAAATGTAGAGTGTCGTGCTGTGAAGCACGGCACTTTTATTCTCTCCAAGAACGCGCCTTCGCTCGTCTCCGAGATGTTCGCGTGCCGGCCCCGGGGCCGGGGAGCAGCCGCGTCGAACGCGACGCCCGATGGAGATGACCGCGGCCGCGCGCAAGACCTTCATCGCGTCCTTCCTCGGCTGGACGCTCGACGCGTTCGACTTCTTCTTGCTGACGTTCGTGATCACGCGCATCGCGACGAACTTTAACAAGGAAATCGCCGAAGTCGCGTTCGCCCTGACGCTCACCCTCGCGTGCCGTCCGATCGGCGCATTGCTCTTCGGCTGGCTCGCCGACCGCTACGGGCGCCGCACGCCGCTGATGGTCGACATCGCCTTCTACTCGGTCATCGAGCTGCTCACCGCGTTCTCGCCGAATTTCACGATATTTCTCGTACTGCGCGCGCTCTACGGCATCGCGATGGGCGGCGAGTGGGGCCTGGGCGCGGCGATGGCAATGGAATCGCTCCCACCCCAACGCCGCGGCTTCTTCAGCGGGTTTCTGCAAGAAGGCTACATGGTTGGCTACCTCCTTGCAGCGCTCGCATATTTTCTCGTCTTCAATTTTACGCACTGGGATTGGCGCGGACTTTTCGTGATCGGCGTGCTTCCGGCCGGCCTGATCTTCTTCATCCGCTCGAGCGTCCCGGAATCACCCGTGTGGCTCGCCGGACGCGCGCAGCGCAGCGCGCCGGCCACCGGGCTCTTACTGCGGTCGCTGCGCGCGCACTGGCCGCTCTTCATCTACGCGGTCGCGTTTCTGGCCGCGATGAACGCGATGTCGCACGGCACGCAAGACCTCTACGCAACGTTCCTTGAAAAAGGTCGCGGCTTTTCGCACGGACAGGTGACGCTGCTCTCCGTGATCGCGGCCGTCGGCGCGATCGCAGGCGGTATCTTCTTCGGCACGCTCTCGCAACGCTTCGGGCGGCGCGCAATCGTGATGGGTTGCGCGTTGCTCGCCGTCGGCGCGATACCGCTCTGGGTGTTCAGTCCGACCATAACCCTGCTCGCGGCCGGCGCCTTCGCGATGCAGCTTGCCGTGCAAGGCGCCTGGGGCGTCATTCCCGCGCACCTCAACGAGCTCTCACCCGCCGAAGTGCGCGGCACCTTTCCCGGCTTGACCTACCAGCTTGGAAACCTCATCGCTGCGGGAGTCGCGCAGCTCGAAGCCTCGATCGCCAAACACTCGACCTACGCCCAAGCGATGGCAACCGTAGTGATCGGCGTGTTGGTTGTCGTCTTTGCGCTCGCCGCGCTGGGCTATTTCGTTCGCCCGGAGAATCGCCACGAAACGCTGACAGGGTCGTAAGCAAATGGCGACGGCGGCAGAACCGCAGATCCGCCTACCTCAGTATTTGCCGAAGATGCGCAACGGCCGCCGAGTGAATCTGTGAGACGCGTGATTCCGAGACGCCGAGCGCCGCTTTAATCTCGCGCAACCGCTGCCCGTTGAAATAGTAGAGAGTGATGACGGTCCGCTCTTGCGGCGGAAGGGATTCGACGGCACGAACGAGTTCGGACCGTTGCTCGTCTCGTTCGAGATCGAACGCGACGTCGCTGTCGTCGTCTGCGAGCGTCTCGGCCAGCGGCACGCCGTCACCGCTGCGGTGCGGCAGCACTTCCTCCAGTGAGAGCAGCGCCGTTCCGCGCACCCGCCCGACGAGTGCGTCCAGGTCGGTGATCGTCATCTCCAAGCGCTCTGCCAGCTCTTCGCTGGTCGGCGCGCGTCCGAGCAGCGCCTCGAGCTCCTCGGCAGCGCGCTCCAGTTCGCGCGCGCGCTGGCGGATCGTGCGCGGGACCCAATCGAGGCTGCGCAGCGCGTCGAGGATCGCCCCGTTGATTCGCGTGACCGCGTACGTCTCGAACTTGACCGAGCGCGAGCCATCGTACTTCTCGATCGCGTCGAGCAAGCCGAAGACGCCGTCGTTGATGAGGTCGTTGATGTCGACGCTCGACGGAAGATGGACGGAGATGCGGCCGGCGACGTACTTGACGAGGTGGAGGTATTTGTGAATGACGGCTTCGCGCGTGAGTTGACTGCCTCCGATGTCGTAGAGCCGCACCGGCCTCCCGCGCGGCTCTTCACTCACGGCAGTCGAACGTCCGCATGCCGAATTGTAATGCTTGCATGTAGAGGTACAGACGATCGGTCATTGTTCGCTTGTGATCTTCCATCTGCAATACCGCAGCGAGTCGCGGAGTCCTCGCGAGCTGCTCGAAAAGTAGCCCAAATCGTCGTGGGCGGCGCTCCAGATAGCGCATCAGCGCAACCCGGTGTTTGAGTCGCCGCGAGAACCGCTTGCGCAGCAGCGCGGCAAAGCGCGCGCCCGCGCGTCCGTCGCCTGCCCGCTCGCGCGCAACGCAATCCGCGGCGATCCGTCCGCTCATGGCCGCTTCGAAGATCCCTTCGCCGTTGGTCGCATCGACCAATCCGGCGGCCGTTCCGCCGACGAGCAGACCACCATCACCAAAATCGGGCCGCGGCATACCCCCGTAGAGCAGGCTTCCTTCCTGGGTCACCTCGCGCACGTCGGCACGCAGGCGTCCGCAGATCCGCTGCACGAGCGCGTCCAGCTCCGCGCGCAAGGCGGCGCCCCCGAGTTTTCCGAGGACGCCCAAACCGATCGCGAGGTGATCGCGCTTGGGAAACATCCAGCCGATGATCTGGCGCCCATCGCGCCCGGCGTAGTAGTGCATCTCGAGCGTTTGGTAAGCGATCGGCAGCGCGGGGCGCGTGAGGTAGACGCGGTGCTGCAACGTCGTCATCAAGCCTTCGTTCCAGCGCCGCATCGCCAACCGCCCAAACGCCGGTGACTCCAACCTCGAGGTAGCACCGCTGGCAAAGAATACGTGCCGCGCTCGGATCGTGCGCCGCTGGCCGCTCGGGAGATCTGCGTACTCGACAACGGCGCGCCCGCCGGAAAAATCGACCGCCCGAAAGAGCGCCTGCGTGCGAATCTCCGCACCGGCTTGCAGCGCGAGCCGTCCCATCATGCCGTCCAACTCCTCGCGTGTCGTCGTGTGGCCGGGGCCAAAGATCACTTCGTGCTCGACGCCGCTCGGGTCGAAGAGTCCCAGGCGCGGCGTATTGCAATGCACGAGCGAGCGCGGCAGGTCGAACTCCTCGCAGAAGCCTGGTCGCAGACCGGCCGCGCAGACGCGCTTCGCTCCGACAACCGCGTCCCGCTCGAGAACGACCGTCTGGAGCCCCGCTTGGGCCGCTTCGCGCGCCGCGGTGGCCCCCGCCGGTCCGCAGCCGATAATGACGAGCTCGGTATTATTAATTTTCTTCGCCCCTAGGACAACGTTAATGCGCTCAAATCAGCAAGGTATGTGCTCGGTCGTCGCACTTGCAGTACCTACCTTTTCGCTGAGGCTCGCAGGTTGCCATGGCGCCGCGCCTCTCGGCAGCTCCGCCTACCTGCGGGCGAACGCCGGCGCCGCTGCTTCCAATCGTCAACCTGGGCTCTCTCCGTTGCTGGGCAGACTGGCGGGTATAGGACTTGCGCGCCCGTTCGGCGTAGCCAAGCCGGTCGGCCCCGCAGGGCCGAAATTTTTGCCTCCACCTGAAAGAGAAGGATGACCGCACAGATAGCCATCGACGCCGGACTTATCGGGGGTGCCCTTGCGGTACTCTACGGTGTCGCCCTGACGTTCTGGGTACTCAAGCAACCCGCCGGCAACGAGCGCATGCGGGAGATCGCCGCCGCCATCCAGGAGGGCGCGATGGCGTTCCTCCAGCGGCAGTATCGCACGATCGGCATCGTGGCCGTCGTGATGGCCATCGTCATTCTGTTCGCTCCAACGCTCGGTAAGGAGGCCGCGATCGGCTTCTTGATCGGGGCGATCCTCTCGGGCGCCGCCGGTTTCATCGGCATGATCGTCTCGGTGCGCGCCAACGTGCGCACCGCCGAAGCGGCGCGCGGCGGCTTGACGCCGGCGCTCAACGTCGCGTTCCGCGGCGGTTCCGTAACGGGGATGCTCGTCGTCGGGCTCGGATTGCTCGCCGTCTCCGGTTACTACGCTATATTGCTTGCCGTCAACAATGGCGACGCCGCGACCTCGCTCAATGCGATGGTCGGCCTCGCGTTCGGCTGTTCGCTGATCTCGGTCTTCGCTCGCCTGGGCGGCGGCATCTATACGAAGGCTGCCGACGTCGGCGCCGATCTCGTTGGTAAGGTGGAGGCCGGAATCCCCGAGGACGATCCGCGCAACCCCGCCGTCATCGCCGACAACGTCGGCGACAACGTGGGCGACTGTGCCGGCATGGCTGCCGACCTTTTCGAGACGTACTGCGTCACGACGGTCGCCGCGATGCTGCTCGGCAACCTGCTCTTCGCCGATAAACTCCCCGGCGCGACGACCTTCCCGCTGCTGCTGGGCGCGATCTCGATCGTCGCATCGATCATCGGCGTCATCTTCGTGGGCGTCGGCCAAGTGCGCAGGGCGAAGATCATGGCCGCACTCTATCGCGGCATGACGGTCGCCGGATTGCTTTCACTCATCGGCTTCTACTTCGTCTCGGCCAAGGTCTTCGGTGGGCAGACGATCGTCAATGAGACAGGGATCTTCATCTGCGCCGTCATCGGCGTCGTCATCACCGGCCTGATCACGTTCATCACCGAGTACTACACGGGCTCGCAGTTCTCTCCGGTGCAGCGCATCGCCAAAGCCTCGGAGACCGGCCACGCGACCAACATCATCGCCGGCCTCGCGGTCTCAATGCAGGCAACGGCGCTGCCCGCGATCGTCATAGTTCTCGGCATCCTTATCAGCTACGCGCTTGCGGGCGTCTACGGCGTCGGCATCGCGGTTATGGCGATGCTCTCGATGGCCGGAATCGTCGTCGCGATCGACTCTTTCGGGCCGATCACCGACAACGCCGGCGGCATCGCCGAGATGGCGGATATGCCCGAAGACGTGCGTAACGTCACCGACCCGCTCGATGCGGTCGGCAACACTACCAAGGCCGTCACCAAAGGCTACGCGATCGGTTCGGCTGCGCTCGCCGCGCTCGTGCTCTTCGCTTCGTTCCTTCAGCAGCTAACCAATCATAAGTGCGGAATCACCGAGACGCAGCAGTGCATCGAGGGCGTTCGCAATCTCTTTGCGGTCGGCAATCCGTTCGTGCTCGCCGGGCTTTTCATCGGCGGCCTGCTGCCCTATCTCTTCGCCTCGCTCTCGATGGAGGCGGTCGGTCGCGCCGGGGGCGCCGTCGTCGAAGAGGTGCGTCGCCAGTTCCGCGAGATTCCGGGCATCATGGACGGCACCGCGCGTCCGGACTACGGCACGACGGTCGACATCGTCACGCGCTCCGCGTTGCGTGAGATGATCGTTCCCGCGCTGATTCCCGTTGGCGTGCCGGTTATCGTCGTCCTGCTCTCCTACTTCAACGTTCTCCCCGGCGACACGGGTGCGCAGATGATGGGCGGCATCCTCGTCGGCTCGATCATCACGGGCTTCTTCGTCGCGATCTCGATGACGTCGGGCGGCGGCGCGTGGGACAACGCCAAGAAGTTCATCGAGGACGGCCACTACGG
>DATAQH010000401.1:0-10402 GCA_036264815.1 Candidatus Cybelea sp. | reverse complement strand
GCTTTTGCAGATTTTCAGTACGATTTGCAGGGGCAGGATCTCTATCAGGTTCAGGCGGCGTCGACGAGCTCGCGGGTCTCGTACGACGGCACCGAGCTCTTATCGGTGCGCCCAGATGGGGAGGCGATGCGCTTCGAGGCGCGCGCCCGCTACGTTCGCGACAGCCCCGACGGACGCGGCGACGGCGATGCGAAGTTCGTCGCCGACATGATGCCGAACGGCGCGTTCGAGGATCGTGTCGATGACGACCCCGACTTTCTAACGATCCTCAATCAACCGTTTGCCGTCCAGCTTGACGCGGCAACGCTTCGCGATCTGCAAGATCTCCGCGGTTCCGTGCCCTTCGCCGCCAACTCTCCCTTGGGCGGCGGCTCGGTTTTACGGGGTTTCCTGCGCCCCGGAACCAGCGGGCCGATTGCGGGCCACCCCACGGTCGCTGTCCGTTTTCAAGCAGAGGGGCCGATGAACGGAGCGCTGCCCGGGCACGGCGGAACCATCACCGGGACGATGCGGATGGACGGAACAGCCTACTATTCCCGCGAGAGCGCGATGCTGCTCGCGCTGCGCGCGAGGCTGACGATCGACGCGCGCCTGCACGACAGCAAGCCCGCCGTCTACGTGCCGGTACGCATCGTCTACGTGCGTTCGATTCGCGCATCGGGTACGCCGATCGTCAAAACGCCCCGATAAGCTCGACCTGGAGGGGGTGGCGGAAGGGCTGCTCCCGCAGCTCCGTCAGCGGAGTGAACGCCAAGTGATTTTGATGACAGTCGATGAGCATCTCGATCCCGCGCTTCACGCAGCCGGTCTCTTCGACGTACTTCGCCAGCTTTTTTTTGAAGTAGGCACGCGGGTCGTGTAAGACCTTTGCATAGTACGGATCGTCGGTCAGACTTTGAGGGTCGACGCCCTCTTTGGGTACCAGCCAAACGAACCACGGATCCTCACCTTGGCGATAACCGATGAGCACGAGCGGTATGGCTCTTGCCGAACCGAGGTTCGGCACGAAGCTGCACATGGTGTATGCGTCCAACGAGATGTCCGTCGGTTCGATGGCTTGCTGCATGAGAATACCTTTCGTCCGTGGCTGCGGCACAAACAAAAAACCGCTTCGTCTCTGGTCGAGCGAAGCGGTCGTGCTATCAATGTCGGGCGGTCGGCCCGAGCAAAAGCGGCATGGCCCATCCTTGTCGGAAAGCACCCGAATTCCCCCCGGCCCGCGAGGCCGCCCGGGCGGTCGTGTTTTGAGGAGTTTTCGAGGCGCATGTGAAACCACCGGGCCTAGCTGTGGTGTCGGGCAAGGTATGAGCGCGCTCGCACCACTCCTTGCAGGAGTATACGTGCCATCAGTGATTCCGCCGGGCCGAACCTCGGCCGTGCAGGCGGCGGGCGACTCGGCTCCCAGCGTCCAGAACTTCGAACGGATCGTCGACGACTACCAGCGCCGTCTCTACGGATTTGCGCTGCGTATGACCGGCAACCGGGAAGACGCCGAGGAGATCGTCCAGGACGCCTTCGTGCGCGCCTATCGCGCACTCGGGAAGATGTCGCCGGAGCAACGTGCGGATCTGCGCCTGCAGCCGTGGCTCTATACGATCACGCTCAACGTGACCCGCAACCGGCTGCGCAGCAAACGCCCCTCCAACGTCGCTCTCGACGCCCTGGCCGACCCCGATGCGCTCTTGCGCGAGTCCAACGAAGGGCCGCCGCAGCCCGAAGCAATCGTCGAGCAGAACACCGAGATCGCGTTGGTCGAGCGTGCCCTGCTCCAGCTGCCGATGCACCTGCGGGCCGCGGCCACCCTGCGTTTCATCGAAGGGCGAAGCCACCCCGAGATCGCCGAGATCCTCAATCAGCCGATCGGAACCGTAAAGTCGCACGTTCACCGCGCCGTGCGAATCTTACGCCGTATTCTCGGCCCGCAAATAGGAAGAATCACCCCCGAAGGAGTTCCAGTACATGCGTTGTCGTGACGTTGATGCACTATGGGACGAGTTGCGCGGCGAGTGCCAAGCCTCGTTAAAAGAGACCGTCCATACTCATCTGACCGCCTGTCCCTCGTGTCAGGCCGTCTACGAACAATACGCGGGTGTCGCCTACTGCCTCTCCTGCCTGCCGCAGCCCGAGCCCTCGTGCGATCTCGCCAAGAAAGTCATCACGCACATTGCCGCGCTCAAAGGTAAACTCTCGGCCCCGGTCGTGCTGACGGTGATTTCCACGCCTTTGGGCCGGCTCTACGTCGGCTTCAAGGCCGAGCGGATTGCCTACGTCAGTCTCGATACCGGCGATCCGCCGGAGGAAATTGCCGCGCGCGCCGAGCGCCGGCTGCGCCGGAGCATTATCTCCGGAGACGCGCCCGGCTGGCTCGTCCGGGCAATAGAGCAATTCTTCAGCACCTGGCAGGTCGACGATGCCACGGTCGACTTGAGCGATCTCACCCCGTTCGAGCAGGACGCGCTGCGCGCGGCGGCCAGCATTCCTCCCGGCGAAGTCCGTTCCTATGCCTGGGTTGCGACGCAGATCGGTAGACCGAGGGCCGCGCGTGCCGTCGGACGCGTGATGGCGCGCAATCCGATGCCCCTTCTCTTTCCCTGCCACCGCGTCGTCGATTCCTCGGGCGATCTGCACGACTACTATTATGGCCTCGAGATGAAAGCCCGATTACTACAGATGGAGGGCTACCGCGGCTAGAAGCCAACCTTAACGAAGGTGGCGATTCGCGTCCTATTTTCCGTCCAGCCGCGGCTCATTTCGAGCCGCGCTCTTTTGATCTGATGGCCGATCCTCGGATATCCGCGATTCCGGACGTTCACGGCCATGCCAAGGGCGAGCACCGGGCGTTCACTGAGGAGCGGCCGATCGCGTATTCCGCTCGGATGCTATTCCTGTGGTTCTACCACGCGTGCCGGCGGATGTCGCCGCGCTTTCTGATGGTTGCCGATCACGCCAACTACCTCACCTTCGAGGACCCGGGGGCGGTTGCGACGGTCAGACGGGCGCTCAAGCTCGCGCATGCCGGCGACCTCCTCGGGGCCGCCGAGACCGCAGGCGTGGAGATCTCGCACGCGGCGCTGGTCTCCGAGGGATTGCGGCGGGGCATGCGTTTTGCAATCGGCGCCGAGATCGACAACGATCCGCGAGCGCGCCCCGATGCTCAGAACATCGTCGATGCGCTGCGTCCGGACGGCATCATCCGTTCCGTACATTTCGTTCCGATCCAGCATCCGGAGAAAGGTGCCGACTGGGCGTGGCCGTTCGACAGCCCCGAATTCAGCTCGCTCCACGATCTGATTCCTCCCGAAAGGCTGTGGGAGCTCTACACCGCCCGGCTCTTCGACGATATCGAAAAGCTGCCGACGCAGATCGTCGGGCACTTCTACGTCCCGGCGGTATACGGCCGCTGGCCGAACCAGAAGCTGCTCGAGCAGTACGAAGACAAGCTCCTCGATATCTGTCACGCGCGCGGGCTCGCCGTCGAAATCAACACGAGGTTCCTCTACCGCGATCATCCCGAAGAACGCAAGCAAAAGTACCTGGAGGCCAACTCGCGGCTCGCCCGTAAGGCGAAGGCCCGCGGCGTCGGGATCGCGGTCGGCTCGGATGCGCACAGTCCCAAGGATCAGGGCAATGCGTTCGATGTGATCCTCCGGCTGCTCGACGACGCGCACGTCAACGAGCTCGTCTTTCCGGTCGGCGGACGTCTTGCTCGCGTCGCGTTGCGCGCCACCCGCGAACACCTGGAGGCGCAAGCCCAGGCGCGCCGGCAGCCGGCCGCGCCCGGGAGCAGCATCAGCGGATATAGCCGCGCCGAACTCGGCCTGCCCGAAGAGAGCGAAAGCGTCGCCGCCTCGCGCTCGTCTCGCGCCGGCCGCGAAGGCGGCCCAAAGAAGCGCTCGACTCCCCCAACGCCAAGCTCCTCACGGCGGACCGTCGATTCGTCGTCTTCCGCTTCAAAAGCGAAGGCGGCCCGCTTGGAAAAACCGGCTCCCGCACCGAAGAAACCCGTCGCAAAGAAGCCCGTTCGACCGCCGGCAGCGCCCGCGAAGCGAAAGCAAACGCCAGCGAAGCCGCCGCGAAGCAGCACGAAGAAGTCGCCGGCTCCGCCCGCTAAAGTGAAGAAAGCGGCGCCTCGCAAGATCGCGGTTCGCAAGGCGCCGAGCAAAAAAGCCGAGGCGTCGAGTAAGAAACCCATTCGTAAGAAAACCGCGGTGAAAAAAGCCGTTCCGCGGCGCCCGGTCAGCAAGGTGAAGCGGCCGGCCGGAGCCGTCAAAAAGACCGTTAAAAAGAAAAAGACTGCGGCCAAGCGCCGCTAGCAGCCAAATCGACAGGGGGCAAGCAAGTGGCGGATATCGCGCGCCTTAGAAATATCGCATTCGTCGGACCGCATCACACCGGAAAGACGACGCTGGTCGAAGCGATTCTCGCCCACACCGGCGCCATTGGCCGCCGCGGCTCGATCGCGGACGGTACGACGGTTACCGATCACGAGCCCGAAGACGCGGCGCACCTCCAATCGACCACGGTTGGATTCGCCCACGCGACCGACGACGGCATCGACATCACGATCGTCGACTCGCCCGGTTTCGTCGACTTCTTCGAGGAGACGAAGCAGGCGCTTGCGGGCGTCGACGCCGCGATCGTCGTGGTCGAAGCCGATCCCGGCCGCGTCGTTCAGACACAAGCGGTCATCGATTACATCGAGTCCGTAAGGATGCCGCACATCTTCGTCGTCAACAAAATGGATCGCCCCGGAGCGGATTTCGCGCAGACGCTCGCTGCCTTGCAGAGCGCGTACGGCCGACACGTCGTCGCCGAACAGCTGCCTCTCGGCAACGCCGAACACTTTCGCGGTTACGTCGACCTCGCGGAGATGAAGGCGTTCACGCTCGAAGGCGTGGAAGAATCGATTCCGAGCGACGTCGCGGATCAGGCGCAGCTCATGCACGTCGAGTTGCTCGAAGCGATGGCCGACTTCGACGATCATTTGATGGAAGAGCTGCTCGAAGGCGTCGAGCCGCCGCTCGAAGAGATCGAGCGCGACCTTTGCAGCGAGTGTTCGCACGATCAGGTCGTGCCGGTCCTCGTCGCGGCCGGAGCCTCCGGCGCCGGAGTCGCGGCGCTCGTTCGCGCGATCGAAAAGTGGCTGCCGTCGCCCGCCGACGCGCCGCAAGTCGATGCCGAGGGCCGTCCGATCGAACCCGATGCCGCCGGTCCGGTCATCGCGCGGATCGTCAAAACGTCGATCCATCCGCAGAGCGGGAAACTCTCGATCGCCCGAATTCTCTCCGGAACCCTCAAGAGCGACGCGACGCTGAGCAACGTCGCCAAGCACGACGAAAAGGTCCGGCTCGGCGGCTTATACCGTCTGCAAGGCAAAAAACAGGAGCCCCTTAGCGACGCCGGCCCCGGTATGATCGTCGCGCTTGCGCGCCTCGACGCGGTCTCGACGGGGGATACGCTCACGTCGAACGGGCACAAAGTGCTGTTGCCGCGCTTCCCGGTGGCCGAACCTGTCTTCGCGGTCGCGATCAAGCCGAAGGAGCGCATCGACGAAGCGAAGATTTCGCAGATGCTCGCTCGCATCGTCGACGAGGACCCCGCGCTGCGTCTCGAGCGCGCAGACGTTACGCACGAGCTTCTCTTGCTCGGCAGCGGCGAGCAACACGTCTCGATCGCCGTCGAGCGGCTAGCGCGCAAGTACAAAGTTGAAGTTGAGACCGCCGCGCCCGCGATCCCGTATCTCGAGACGATCACCGGTGGAACCGAGATTCACTCGCGCTACAAGCACCAGACGGGCGGCCACGGGCAGTTCGGCGACGTCTGGCTTCGCTTCGAACCGCGCGAGCGCGGCGCCGGCGTCACCTTCGACGAGAAGATCGTCGGCGGCGTCGTACCGCGTCAGTTCATCCCGGCGGTCGAAAAAGGCGTTCGCGAAGCGCTGGTCCACGGCCCCAGCGGTTATCCGGTCACCGATTTACACGTGACGCTCTTCGACGGGCAGTATCACGACGTCGACTCGAGCGAGCAGTCGTTCAAGACCGCGGCCGGTATGGGCGTGCGCGAAGCGCTTCCGAAGTGCAATCCGGTCGTGCTCGAGCCGGTCGCGCACGTGAGGGTCATCGTGCCATCGGCCTACACGTCGACCGTGATTCAACAGCTCACCGGCAAACGCGGACAGATCCTTGGCATGAACCCGCATGACGATCGCGCCGGCGTCGACGTCGTCGAAGCGTACGTGCCCGCGGTCGAACTTTCGCGCTATATCACCGAGTTGCGCACGGCAACGCAGGGCCTCGGCACGTACTCGTGGCGAAACGAACGCTACGATCCGGTACCGGGAAACCGCGTCGCCCCGAAAGCCGCCGTCTGAAGTTGAGATCGTTCGCGAGAATCCTCGCGGCCGGCACGCTGGCTCTCGGCCTGGCCGCTTGTACGAAAACGGGCGGCGCCGGGGCAGGGCGGCACTCGTGGACTCAGCCCGGATTCTTGCGCATCTCCATCCAGACGGACCTGAAGAACCTCAACCCCTTGCTCAACTCCAACACGACCGACGGGTTCGTCGATGGGCTCATGTTCGAACCGCTGCTGACCGCCGACGATAAAGGCAACCCGCAGCCGATGCTCGCCGCCGAGGTGCCGACGCTCGAGAATAGGGGTGTGAGCGCCGACGGCCTCACGATCACTTATCACTTGCGTCGCGACGTGAAATGGAGCGACGGCGTGGCCCTGACGTCGGCCGACGTCAAGTGGTCCTACGAAGCCCTCATGAACCCGAACAACAACGTCGTTTCGCGGCACGGCTACGACTACATCGGATCGGTCGATACGCCGGATCCCTATACGGTGGTCGTTCACCTCAAGCAGCCTTTTTCTCCCTTCGTCAACACGTTCTTTGCCGCGAGCGATCAGCCGTACATGATCGCGCCGGCCCACGTGCTCGCGAAGTACCCCAATCTCAATCAGGTTCCGTTCAACTCGCAGCCAACCGTAAGCGACGGTCCCTTCAAGTTCGTGCAGTGGGCGCACGGAGATCACATTTCACTCGCGCGCAACGATGCTTTCTTTCTGGGAAAAGCGGGCCTCGAGAAGATCGACGTCAAGGTCGTTCCCGACGAGGATACGTCGGTCAACTTGCTGCAGACGCACGAAATCGACTACATCTTCCAGGCCTCGATGCAGACCTATCAGGTGCTGCACGCCCTCCCCGAAGTCAAGTTGGTCTGGGTGAACGTCAATGGCTACGAGGCGATCCAGCTCAACTGCTCGCACGACCTCTTGAAAGATCCCCTCGTTCGCCGGGCGATCGCCTATGCGATCGACCGCCAGTTCGTCGTACACGCGCTGACGTTCGACACGCAGACGATCGCCTCCGAAGACATTCCCACGTGGATGTGGGCCTTCAACCCGAACGTCCCGGTGTTCGATCATGCGCCTGCGAAAGCCCGCGCACTCTTGCTGCAGGCGGGCTGGAGGCCCGGTCCCGACGGCATCGTACGCAAAAACGGCGAGCGTCTCTCGCTCGTGCTCGTCACCAACAATTCGAACGCCACCCGTCGCCGCGAAGCGCTGCTAATTCAGCGCTTCCTCAACTCGATCGGGATCGACGTTTCGATCAAATCCTACCCCGGCGACGTTCTCTTCGCTCCGGCGGGCATGGGCGGCATCCTGCAGCAGGGCAAGTATGACATGTCGCTGACCGGGTGGTACGCGGGCATCGATCCCGACGACAGCTCGCAGTTCATGTGCCGCAACTTCCCGCCCGGCGGTTACAACTACACGCGGTACTGCAGTCCCCAGATGGAGGCCTTGCAGCGCGTCGCGCTGACGCACTACGATAAACCGACTCGCCGCGCCGCCTACTTTCGTATCCAAGAACTGCTGGCACGGGACAACCCCGAGCTTTTCGATTACTATTACAAGCAGATGGAGCCGATCAGCGTCGATTTCAAAGGGTTCGATCCCAACCCGGTAACCGAGTCCTGGAACGCGTGGCAATGGAGCATCTAGGGTTACAAGATCTCGCGTGGCTTCGTAAAACCATCGTCGAGCGCGCTCTAACGCGAGGCGAGTACGTTCTGTCGGGTGGCGTGCGCAGCGATTACTATATCGACAAGTTCCGGCTCTTCTCCGATCCCCACGTGCTGCGGCGCATCGCGCGGATGTTCACGCCGGTGATCACCGAGACCAATCCCGACCTGGTGGGCGGCACCGAGCTCGGCGGCGTCGTCATCGCGACCGCGGTCTCACAGCTTTCCGGCGTCCCAATGATCGCCGTGCGAAAGAAGCCGAAAGCGTACGGTGCCTTCCCAGACGAATACGTCGAGGGGCCCTACCACGCGGGTCAGCGGGTTCTACTGCTCGAGGACGTCGTCACCAGCGGCTCCGAGCTGCTTGCCGCCGTTTCGCGCCTGCAGGAACTCGGCCTGACCGTTACACCCTACGCCGTCGTGAGCCGCGGCCTCGCGCCGGTGCGCGCGCTGATCGGCTTTTCGCTGCCGCGCACCCAGCCGAAAACCGACAACTAGGAGTCTGACTCGCGGCAGCCGGTTACAGCAGTTCCACTCCATCGGTCGCGAGCGCGACCAACCCCCCAAACGAACGCTGCGCCGCGTCGATGAGCGCCTCTGGTTCCCAGGAGGCGCTGTAATGCGTGAGCACGAGGCGCTTGGAATTCGCGCCGGCCGCCATCTCGCCGGCCTCCCGCGCCGACGAGTGTCCTCGCTCGCCGCTTTCGGATCCTAACCCCAGCGTGGCCTCACAGAGAAAGAGTGGGCTCGTCCGCGCGAGTTCGACGACCGCGTCGCAGGGCGCGGTGTCGCTCGAGTACACGAAGCTGCCGTCGCCGCAGGATGCGCGCACCGCATAACCCTCGATGAAGTGCTGCGTGCGCGCAAACTGCAGCTCGATATCCGTCACGCGCAGCGTCTGCGCTGGGTCGTACTCTCGAGCGGCGAAGACCTCGTCGAAGAAGTCTTGGCCGGCTTCGGGCGAGACGGCGCGCCGGAGCGCCTCCAGTGCGGCCAGCCCGTTGGGCGGCAGCCACAACGGCATCCGCTGCGCTCGGGGAGCGCATTCGTACTTCAATCCCTGGCGCAGCGGGACGATATCCAAGAAGTGATCGGCGTGCATGTGCGAGACGAGCACGCCCTCGAGCGCGGTGAAATCGAACGCCTCCCGCAGCCGCGCGAACGCCCCGCTGCCGATGTCTAGGAGCAGCGCGGCCCCCCCGCCTCGCACCAGGTAGGAACTGCATGCGCCCCCCGGCCGCGGCGTCGCCGGGCTGGAGCCGACGACGAAGAGGCGCAACGCGGCGCTCACGGCAATGCGGCCAGTACGTCCTCCGCGTGCTCGTCGACGCTCACCTTCGGCCAGCTTTTTACGATCCTGCCCTCGCCATCGATCAGAAAGGTCGCGCGCGCTACGCCCAGGCTCGATTTGCCGTCCCTGACTCTCTCGACGATCACGCCGAAGGCGTCGCAGAGCTTTGATTCGGTGTCCGCAAGCAACGGGAACGGAATCGAGTACTTCGTTTTGAAGCGCTGGTGCGACTCGACGGAGTCGCGGCTGACGCCGACGATGCGAGCGTTCTTTCGCTCGAACTGTTTGTAGATATCGCGGAACTGCGAGGCTTCGCTCGTGCAGCCCGGGGTGTCGTCCTTGGGATAAAAATACAGAACCAGGGGGCCGCCGAGCAGTTCCGTGGTCGTGACCGTTGCGCCTCGGTCGTCGAGCAGCGTGACCTCGGGGAGCCGGTCGCCTTCACCAAGCAAGATTTCGCCCTTTCTCGAAACGTGTTGTCGTGACTCCTCATCCGTTGGCCGTACGCCTCGTCGAACACCTGCGAGCCTCCCCCGCGGCCCGCGTGCTCGATTTTGCCTCCGGGCGGGGGCGCAATACGGAGACCCTGCGCGCCGCGGGGTTCACCGTCATCGCCGTCGACGACCGCACGGCCGGCTCCGCCGCGGCCTTCGACGGGCTAATCGGCCCTTTCGCGGCGGCGCTCTCGACGCACGGGCTGCTGCACGGTACGCCGGCGACGATCGGCGTGACCCTCGCCGGGATCGCCGGGCTTCTCGCCAAAAACGCGCCGCTCTACGCAACCTTCGGGTCGGTGAACGATGCCCGCTTCGGCAGCGGCGAGCGAATCGACGAGTTCGCGTACGCTCCGGAATCGGGCGACGAGCGCGGCGTCGCGCACGCATTCTTCGATCGCGAACGCCTGCGCGCGCTTCTGGGGTCCGCGTTCGAGATTCTTTCTCTGGAGGAGCGCGACGCCGGGCAGAGCGCCGGGCACTGGGCCCATCGCGAGCGCCCGCTCTCGGACGCCGTCCACTGGTTTGTCGTCGCTACGGCAAAATAAACGCGCAAAAAAACGCGACGATCAACGCCACGGCGACGATAC
>DATAQH010000259.1:0-8160 GCA_036264815.1 Candidatus Cybelea sp. | reverse complement strand
GCTTCGTCCGGGGTTCTCGACACCGGCTATCCTACCATACTTGAAACACTCGTTTCAAGTATTAGTGAGGGCTAATTTCGCAGCGCTTGGCGGCGTGGAGATCCGGATACGTGTCGCCGAAGAGTATGTCTCGTCTTAGTTTGGCAGCGCACTAGGAATCAGTGTGAAGCCGCCGGTGTAGGCATTGTAGTCGGCGTAGTATTCGCCGATTACTGGGGAGGGGTAAGAAAAGCGGTCGATCAGCGGATAGCTTTCGTCGACGGTCTCATCAGAGATGTAGATGTGCTTCGAGTGCGCATCGAGGCGAAAGCCTCCGGCGCAGTAGCTCACGTAAAACTCGTGCGAGCTGGAAGTCCGGACCGAGTAGGGCTTCGGATAGATCGTCATCCGCCCCTCATAGCTGCAGCCGTATCCCGGATTGTCGACGACGATGAAGTCGTCGGTTTTGGGGTCGACGCCAATGCCGCCTAGGTTACTCGGACGACGAAGTTTGGGCTTCACGCAGTCGTCGCGCGAGCCGGCTGGGAGCTCGACGATGTCGTCGCCGGCTGCGACGAAGACGTCTTGCTCGTCGTCCACGGCGATTGAGAGACCACCGCGGTCGCTCAGCGCCTTGCAACCGATTTTGTACGGCTGAGAAGAGCCCTGTTGAAAGACGCCCACCTGATGAGGGCTCAATGCGTAAATCGTGCCGGCGCGGTCGACCGCGACATGCGACGGTGCGCCGAAGGGATCCGGCACGACCGTTTCCGTCTTCGACTTGACGTTGTATTCGATGATCTCGGCGGGCGTCTGACTGGCGATGATGACGACGTCGCCGTTGGAAACCAAAGCGTTCGCGTCGTAGGTGCCGAGGTTGCCGGTAAGCGTGATCGGCGTGCCGGCCGGCCCCTCTTTGATCGGCCAGTACAACAGATCCCCGGTGAGCAGGTCGATCGTGATTAGGGCCGGCTCTTCGATGCGGGTCGCGGTTCGAACGGTCGGGATCGCGCCGCGCAAACCGCTCGAGGCTGGTGTTACGGCAGCGTTCTCGCCGCACGCCGTCGCCGCAGCAAGCAGTGTCGCCGCCGCCAGAAGGTGCATCGGTGTCGCGAAACTGCCCATCAGTTCGGCAGCCTGCTGGGAATCAGCGTGAATCCACCGAGGTAGGCGCTGTAGTCCTCATAGCTGCCCGTCCCCTTCCCGTCTGGATACGTCCGGACGTCGATCAGCGCGTAGCTTTCGTCGACGGTCGAGTCGGATACGTAGATATGGGACGACGAGGCGTCGAGCCGAAAGCCTCCCGCACACGAGCTCGCGTGAAGGTGACGAGTGATTGCCGTGCCGTTTGCGTACGGCTTGGGGTAGATCGTCATGCGTCCTTCGTCTCCTCCGGCGCAGAGGCCGGGATTATCGATGACGATGAGGTCGTCGGTTTTGGGGTCGATGCCGATGCCGCCCGGATCGCGCTTGCGCCCGAGATGCAGTTTGACGCAGTTATTGGAGGAGGCGGCGGGCGCTTCAAGGACGCCCGTAAAGCTTCCGTATCCGGTCTCGACGAAGACGTCGCTTTCGTCATCTACGGCAATCGAAAACGGCTCGCTGCCCCCCAGCTCCTTGCACGTAATTTCGTACGGCGGTGACGATCCTTGGGGGAAAACGCCGACCTCGTGCGCGCTCAGGGCGTAGATCGTGCCCGACTTGTCGACGGCGACGTGCGACGGTGAGCCGAACGTGTCCGGCACGATCGTCTCTGTCTTCGTCTTGACGTTGTACTCGATGAGCTCTGCGGGGGCGTAGCTGGCGACGACGACGACGTTCCCGTTTGAGGCGAGGGCGTTCGCGTCGTAGGTTCCCAGATTGCCGGTCAAGGTGATCGGCGAACCGCCGGGCCCGTCAGCGATTGGCCAGTATAAAAGATCGCCCGTCAGCTGATCGATTGAAATGAGTGCCGGCTTCTCGAGATGGGGATCGGTTTGCGCGGAAGACGGCCCGCGGGGCGACTCGTTCGTCGCTGGGCGAGCCGGCGCGGCAGCGCCCCCGCCATCACACGACGTCGCGATCAGAGGAACGACCACAAGCAAAAGCTGCAGCCGCGACGCGAAGCTCGGCATGTCATACACCCTCCTTGGCGGCAATTTTGATGCGTTTGGTCAATAACCCTCGTCAACATTGGCGCTTGACAACTGTAAAGTTGGCCGTACTCTGAAGTGTATGAGCGGCTTTGCAGATGTTCTGAACTCGGCGATGGACGAGGCGCACCTCACGGCGGCCGAGCTCGCGGAGAGCGCGGGGCTAACGGAGTCGGCGATCTCGCTCCTGCGTGCGGGCCGGCGCGAACCAACCTATCGAACGCTCCGGCGGCTGATCGGGGTGTTGCCGGCCTTGGCCGGCGAGCTCGAGGCTCGGCCCAACCCGTTTGATTCGATCGAGGACGCCATCGCCGACGTGCGATCGGGCAAAATGGTCGTCGTGCTCGATGACGAGGATCGCGAGAACGAGGGCGACCTGGTCATGGCCGCGCAGATGGTGACCCCCGACGCCATTAACTTCATGCGCAAGCACGCCGGCGGTTTGATCTGCGTTCCGGTAGCCGGGGCGCGGCTCGACGAACTTCACATCCCGCAGATGGTCCGCGAAAACACCGCGGTTCACGAAACTGCGTTCACGGTGTCGGTCGAGGCCCGCGGCCTCACAACGACCGGCATTTCCGCCCAGGATCGTGCGGCGACGATCAAACGACTGCTCGACCCCGAGGCAAGATCGGCCGATTTCTTGCGGCCCGGGCACACCTTTCCACTGCGCGCGCGAGACGGCGGCGTCCTGGTGCGTGCCGGACAGACGGAGGCTGCCGTCGATCTCGCGCGCCTCGCCGGCCTTTACCCGGCCGGCGTCATCTGCGAGATCATGGCCGACGACGGTACGATGGAACGGCTTGAGGGGCTGCGTTCCTATGCCGACCGGCACTCGCTCAAGCTGATCACCGTCAAGGATCTCATCGCCTACCGCATGCGCACCGAAAAACTCGTACAGAGGATCGCGGAGTTCGAACTGCCGACGGTCTTCGGAACGTTCAGCGGCATCGCGTATAACACGACCATCGACGAGAACACCCACGTGGCGCTCGTAATGGGCGACGTCCATGACGGTAAAGAGATCCTCGTGCGCGTCCACTCCGAGTGCATGACGGGCGACGCTTTGCACTCGATCCGCTGCGACTGCGCGGCGCAGCGCGACGCGGCGATGGAGCTGATCGCCCGCGAAGGGCGCGGCGTCTTCCTTTACCTACGGCAAGAGGGGCGCGGCATCGGCCTTGCCAACAAGCTGCGGGCCTATGAACTTCAGGACCGCGGCGCCGATACGGTCGAGGCGAACCTCGCGCTGGGTCTGCCGATCGATAAGCGCGACTACGGAATCGGCTCGCAGATCCTGGCCGATCTCGGCGTGAGAGAGATGCGCCTGGTTACGAACAATCCGAAGAAGATCTTCGGCCTGGAAGGGTACGGCCTCAAAATCGTGGGCCGCACGCCGCTGCAGACCACCCCGACCGCGCACAACAAGCACTACATCGATACCAAGCGCGCGAAGCTCGGCCACATGTTCGATGAGGTAGCGGTGTCGTGAAATCCGACTCGCCATCGCGCAACGCAAAGCCCGACTGCACGGGACGGCGCTTCGGCATCGTTGCGGCGCGCTTTTACGTCGAGATCGCCGATCGGCTCGTCGATGGCGCGCGGCGTGCGTTGCGAGATTGCGGCGTCAGCGACGAAGACGTCAGCCTCTACGAGGTGCCCGGCTGCTTCGAGTTACCGCTCGCATGCAGAAACCTCATCGACGCCGACCGTTTCGACGCGCTGATCGCGCTCGGGGCGGTCGTACGCGGCGAGACGCCGCACTTCGACTTCGTCGCCGGTGAGTGCGCGCGGGGCATCATGCACGTCTCTCTGCAAAGCGGAACTCCGATCGGCTTCGGGGTGCTGACGACCGAAACGCTCGCGCAGGCACAAGAGCGCGCGGCCCCTTCGGGCGGAGATAAAGGCTACAGCGCCGCGCTTGCGGCAGCTTCGATGCTTACGCTGACGGCGGGCGCGCCTCGCGCCGGCTTCCGAAGCTAGCATTGGAAGCGTTCGTTCCGATCGCGTGGGACGGCGACGCGGTTGTGTACCTCGACCAGCGCCGGCTCCCCTGGGAAATTTGCTACGAGCGCGCGCGTACCGCAGAAGAGCTCGAAGCCGCAATTCAGAGCCTCGCCGTGCGCGGCGCGCCGTGTATCGGCGTCTTTGCCGCTTATGGCATTGCCGCGCTGCGTCAGGGCATCGCCGCCGACGCGGAGTTTTCCGCCGCCGCGCAACGCGTGCGCAGCGCGCGGCCGACCGCGGTCAACCTCGCATGGGCCGTCGATCGCGTCCTCGCTGCGGCCGATCCCCTGGCCGAAGCCCGCGCGATTCACCAAGAGCAGATCGAGATTGACGCGCTCATTGGAGAGAACGGTTTGGAGCTGCTCCCCAGGAACGCGCGTATCCTGACGATTTGCGATACCGGGCCGTTGGCGACGGCCGGCGGCGGCACGGCCGCGGGCGTCATCATCGCAGCGCAGCGCGCAGGCAAGAAGCCGCGTGCCTACGCGTGCGAGACGCGTCCGCTGCTGCAGGGCGCGCGCCTGAACTACCTCGAGCTACGCCAAGCGGGTGTCGATACGACCCTCATCGTCGATTCGGCGGCGGCGATCACGATGAAAGAGCGCGCGATAGACCTCGTAATCGTCGGCGCCGATCGAATCGCTTCAAACGGCGACACGGCCAATAAAATCGGAACCTACGGGCTCGCGATTCTCGCGGCGCACCTCGGCATTCCCTTCTACGTCGCCGCGCCGCGGTCGACGTTCGACTTTTCGATTCGCAGCGGCAAGCAGATTCCGATCGAGGAGCGGGCGGCGGACGAAGTAACCGGTTTTCGCGAGGCCCGCGTTGCTCCGGAGGAGGCGAACGTTTACAATCCGGCCTTCGACGTAACGCCCGGGCATCTGATCGCGGCCTTCGTTACCGAGTGCGGCAACGTTGCGCCGCCGTACGTGGAGTCGATCCCCGATCTCGAACTGCGGGCGCGCGTTGAAGTTCTACGAATTTCTCGATAAGCAGCCGGGAATCGGCAAGCTCGTCATCGTCGAAGGCACTGAGCGCGTCTTTGCGGACCGCGCGCTCGAGGTCGTTCTCGATCGCCTGCTGCCGCCCGAAGTGCGCGAACTGAACCTCTCGAGGTTTACCCCCGACGATCTCGGCGATCTCTCGGCGCTGCGCGAGGCGCTCTCCGCGATGCCGTTTCTGGCCGACCGCCGCGTCGTAATCGTGACCGAGACACAGACGATGCGCGCCGATCCGCGTCGCGAGCTTTGGGCGGCCGCGCAGGGGGTTCCCGAAGGGAACACGCTCGTGCTGCTCGATCTGCTCTCGCCGCGCAGCCAGCGTCCGCAGTCCTTCGGGAGCCTGGCGGGACGCACTGGTTTGCGTATCGATACAACGGCCGACGAAGCGAGCCGCGAGCGCTTCATCGTTGAGGCGCTCGAACGCCTCGACGCGAAGGCCGACCCGCGCACCGTCAATGCGCTCGCCGGCGGCACGGCCGATTTGACTTCCGTGCGTAACGATCTCGAAAAGCTGGCGCTGGCGGGGAAGAAGATCACCGTTAACGACTTGGAACGGGAAGCGCTCGAGATCGGGGACCCCAAGCCGTACGAATACGCAAGCGCGCTCGTCGACGGCAACACGGCGCAGGCGCTGGCGATCGCGCACGAATTTCTCTCTGAGAACGCGCGCGGAGCCGTCGCGCTGCTCGGTGCGCTGGCCACGGAGTGCGGCTATCTCTATGCGCTTTCGGTTCCCGGCGGCGAGCTTCCGGAACGGATGCGCTGGCGCGAGCGGTATCTCCGGCCGGTCGCGCGGCGCGTTGGCGAGCGCCGGCTGCAGCGCGCCTTTCGCTACGCGCTGCACGGCATCGAGGCCGTCGTGACCGGGCAGTCCGGGGGCGATCCCGAGGATCACTTCAGCCTCGTGGATCGCATCAGCGTCGAACTCTCCCGTCTCTTCGCCCATTAGCATATGAGCGCGCGGGCCCGGGCCGCGAGCGTTTTTGCCTCGCGCGCCTTTCGGCGATACTTTGTAGGCCAAGCGTTCAGTTACGTCGGCGACGGTCTGCGCATGCTCTCCGTCCCGCTGCTAGCCTACCACCTCACGCACTCCGCCCTCTCCACCGGAACGGCGCTGATCTGCGAGGTCGCGCCATTCTCGGTCTTTTCGCTCGTCGGCGGGTCGCTCGCCGACCGGCTCGACCGGCGCAAGCTCATGATCGGCTGCGACGCGGTGCGATTCGCCGTGATGACGATCTTCGCGGTCACCTACGCGCTCCACGTCTTGACGCTGCCGATGATCTACGCGGGGCTCGTTATCATGTCGATCTGCGCAGCCGGTTTCTTGGGCGGCCAGTCGTCGAGTATTCCCTATCTGCTCGGAAAAGAGAAGACGACCAAGGCGATGGCGGTGCTCATCGCGGCCGAGAACGGCTCGAACCTGATCACACCGGCGATCGGCGGCGCGATCTTCGCGTACTTCGGGCCCCTCCCCGCGCTGACGATCAATGCGGTGACCTACCTCGCTTCACAGATCTCGCTCGCCTTTATTCCTTCGCTGGGCCCAGAGCGAGTGACCGGCCTGCCTTCGCTGCGCAATCTCGTCGCCGACATCGAGTTGGGTTATCGTCAGCTGTGGGGCGACCTTGGAATGCGCGCGCAAGCACTCGTGGCTTTTACCTTCAACGTATTCGGCTTTGGCTGCTACGCGATTCTGATTCCGTTTCTCAAGAAGGGTTTCGACGCGACCGATCAGCAGGTCGGCATCTTTTTCGGCCTCTCCGCGCTTGGCGCAGTGGTCGGCGCAGCCACGGCGGCACGGTTTGCCGAACGTTGGCCATTCGGGCGCGCGCTGGTCGTCGCGTATCTTCTCGACGCCGCGTTCTTTCTGCCGGTCGTCCTCGTCTCCAACATTTGGCTCGTGGCATTTTTCTGGTCGACCTCCAACGCGATCGCCAACTTCGAGATCGCGCAAATTCTCGGTTTCCGGATGCGCGTTGCGCCCGAGGAGATGGTTGGCCGCGTGATGGGCGCGGTGCGGCTCTTCGTCCTCGGCGGAATGGCCCCGGGCATCCTCGTCTTCGGCTGGGTCGCGGACCACCACTCACCGCATACGGCGATGTGGATCGCGACGCTCGGGATTTTCGTCGCCGCCGTCGGTGCGGCGCTCACGCCGGCTATTCGCAACGAAGCCCGCTGAGAGCGCGTCGCTCTTAGCGGGGACCGTTCAACTGCGCCGCGGAAGCTATCCTACATGACAACGATTCTGATCGACCACCGCCGCGCTCGCTTCTTCGAGCCCGCGCCGGAGGGCCGCCTCACGGAGAGCGAGCATCTCGAACCGCTCGACCCGCATGGGTTCCAACGGCACCTAGAGCACCGGAAGGAAGCCGACTACAAGGGTCAGCGTGTCCCAGAAGCAGACGAGTTCTACGAGCGAATCGCGCAGAGAGTACGGAATGCGCCCTCAATCCTTCTGCTCGGGGACGGGACGGGAAAGAGCAGCGCGATGAGCTATTTGCTTGCGTATCTCAAAGAGCGGCATAAGGAGATCGCGGACCGGGTGGTCGCCGCGCAAGACGCAGACTTGTCGGCGATCTCGCTCGGCGAAATCGAGCAAATTGCGCGACGCTACTCGCAGTAGTCACGAAAGGACGATGTCAGGGATGACCGAGCAGTTCCCAAATGACGCAATAAACGGCGAAGCGCGGGCGGTCGTTCATATCTGGTCCGCGGCGCTCGACCCCGACAAGAGCCAGGAGCTGGCATCTCGCGTGACCGATCTGATGCGAGACGTCACCAACGAAATGGAAGGCTTCGTGGAGGGCCGAGTCTTCCGGGCCGACGACGGAAAGAGCGTGACCGTCATGTCGAAGTGGAAGACTCGGCATCTCTGGGCCAACGCCCTCTGGGACGAACGAGTCGACCGCATTCTCGAGTCAGTTACCGGCTCCGAAATCCTCGACGTCATGTGCTACGAAAGCAGTCGCGTCACCGCCGCCCGCCCTTAACCCGTAATTTACCCTCTCGGTGGCATCTAATTGTCGCGGTGAGAGGGC
>DATAQH010000230.1:0-5641 GCA_036264815.1 Candidatus Cybelea sp. | reverse complement strand
ACGTCGTTTGCCGAGCTGTCGGCGATGTACAGATTGTCGTGCTCGTCGACGGCCAGGCCGTCGGGGCCGACCAGGTTTGCGGTGATCGTCTCGCTCGGCACGCTCTTTCCTCTTGGAAAGACGACGACCGATCCGAGGTACTTATTGCTCGCGTAAACGTTGCCGTCAGAATCGACGGCGACTCCCGTCGTCGTGTTTAGCCCGGTGGTCAGCGTGCGAGCGGGCGACGTCGCGCCGCGCGGATACTCGCCGATCGAGCCGGCGCCGCTGGCGTCTACCTGCGCGTTCGCGACGTAAATTGTGCCCTTGGTGTCGACCGCGATCTGCGACGGGTTGGAGACGCCTTGCAGCTGCCCGGTTCCGGCAAGATAGCCCCTTTGGATGTCCTTGAAGTTCGTCGGACAGATCCAGACGGTTGCGTTATCCAAATCCGAAACGAAGACTTGCCCGTTGTACTTTCCGTGGCCCGTCCCGGCTCGCGAAGCGGCTTCGCTATTCGGGAGAACCGGAGCGGCATGCGATCCGATCCTGGAGCACGCCGTGAGAAGTGCGATCGCGCTAAGCGCGCCAAATGTTTTCATGGCTCCGCAGCACTCCGATTGCGTGGGCGAGACCTCCTACCGTCGTGCGAAAACGCGGCATTACCCGGTAGGGACGGGGCCGCGCGCTGCGAGAATGCCACGTCACCCGGCAGACCCGAGGCACGTTCTGGAGAAGGGAAGATCGATGGCGCGCAAGTCAGATCGGGACGATCCGCTCTCCGCCGTACGCCGCTTGCTGCGCGAGCTGCGAACGTTGCGCTCGCTCGAGGCTCGGCGGCGAGAGGCGATGCTCGGCGCGGTCGAGATCGCGCTGTTCCGACTACCGCCGCGCCAGCGCGAGATCGTGCGGCGCTACGATCTTGCCGGCGAGAGCGCCGCGGGCATTCAGCGCGCACTCGCGCTCTCGCCGCGGCAGTTCTTCCGCGATCGCCGCCAAGCGCTCGCCTTCCTTAGCGAGCATCTCTTCGATGAGAACGCCGCCGCAGAGGGTCGCCCGGCCGTCGCGGCCGCGTTACCGCTTTCCGGCGGCGGCGATGCGGTGCTCGCTGGCAAAACCTTCGCGCGCAGCCTCGCGCAGTCCGGGAACGCGGCGTGCCTCGACGCTCTGCGCCAACTCGCCAGGGACGCAAGCGATTCTCTCGAGCGCGCCGACCTGCTGCTCGAACTGGCCGAGACGGCGAACGACTACGGCGACGAACCGGCCGCCTCGGCCGCCGTGAGCGCCGCGGCGCACGTTCTCAACAGCGGTGAGTTCGCGCCGGCCGTCCACGATTGGTTGCGCGGCCGTCTCGCTCGCGCACGGGGGCATCTATCCCCAGTGCCGCTGGAGAGCCTCGCGCAGTTTGAATGCTCGGGCGCGTTTCTGCGCCGCAGCATCGCGGGCGCTCCCGCGTTGCTCGGCCCGCGTTCCGCTCTCGCCGATACGCTCGGAGACGAAGCGCTGCTGCAGTTTAGGCTGGGAAACTTCGCGCAGGCTCGCGCCGTCTCGGCCGAGGCGATCGAGCTTGTCGACGCGTTCCGTCTGGCGAACCGGCCTGAGTCGCTTGAGATCTCGGCCGTACACGTGACGATTGAAGCGATCGTCTCGGGACGAACCCGCGCGGCCGTTCGCGAAATCACGTTACTGCTCCAGCGGGCCGGCGAGTCGGGCTGGTCGTCGACGGCCAGCCGCCTCGGCGCGATGATCGTCGGTCTCAACGCCGTCAGCGGGGACTATGCCGAAGCGATCGGCCGCTACCGCACGATGGCCCCCCTCGCGCTTCGCGGCGCGCGTCCCGGCGATCGTTTCGCCTTGACGATGGAAGCGGCGCACGCCCACACGATGACCGGCCGTCCGAGCGACGCGCTCCTGCTGATGGGCTACGTTCGCCCTGGCGAGGGGTGCCCGGGCGCGGTTGTGCCGGGTTGGCACGCGTCTGCAGCTGCCGCGTTGGATCGCCTCGGCCAGCACGAGGCCGCGTTGCGGGAAGCGCGCGCCGCGCTCGCCGGCTACAGCGCGCAAAAAACGGAGCGTGGACTCGGCGACGCGCATCGCTTGATCGCGACCTCGCACGCAAAGCTTGGCGACGGACGCTCGGCGCGCGAACACCTCAGCGAAGCTCGCCGTCTCGCCGAGCATCACGGCACGCCCTACGGGCTGCTGCTTACGCTCTCGGCCGAAGCCGCCATTCTGCAGAGCGCCGCGCTCAAGCGCGAAGCCGCGGAATACGCAAAACTGCTGTACGAGCTCGCGCGATCGTAGTGCGCCAGGCAATCGTCCTCGCCGGCTCGGCAACCTTTTTCGTTCTCGTGATTCTCGGCGACGGCGGATTCGCGCGCTTTTTCTCGCAGCCGCCGCTTATCGCTCTGACCGTTGCCTTCTGGGCGCTCGTTATCGCGGCGATGCTGGCGGGCGGTGGTATTTCCCGTGGGGAGCGAGAGGACCGAGCGAATCGCTGGGTGCTGATTCCGTTCTCGCTGCTCGGCCTCGCGCTCGCCGTCGTCCCGCCATACACCGATCGCATCGGCTTTCTCACCTTCGGCGGCGACGCGATTCGCTGGGCCGGTCTCGCGCTCTTCGTTATCGGCGGCGCACTGCGAATCTGGCCGGTCTTCATTCTGGGTAATCGCTTCAGCGGACTCGTGGCGATCCAACGGGGGCATCAACTGGTGACGACCGGCATCTATGGCGTCATCCGCCACCCCAGCTACGCCGGGCTATTGATCAGCAGCGTTGGCTGGAGCTTAGCCTTTCGCTCGGCGCTCGGAGTGATTTTCACCGCGTTGCTCGTGCCGGTGGTTATTGCCCGCATTCGCTCGGAAGAGGAACTGCTCGGCGCACACTTCGGGACCGAATACGACGCCTATCGCGCGCGCACCGCGCGCCTGATTCCCGCCATCTACTAACGGTCAGCCGTGCGGAGACTCCGAGTGCCTACTCTCCGCCGGGGCTGACGTCGTTGCCGCCCTCGCCTTCGTCGGGCAACGGATTACCTTCGCCTTGGTTGGGCGGCGGCGAATCCAAGTTCGTCTCGGGCGCTTCGGGATCGTCGGAATTGGGTCGCGGATCGACGGTGGGGTCTTCGACCGACATCGTTCTTCCTTTCATTGCGTGGGCCGCTGCCAGTACGTGGTCGCGGACTTTTACGATACCCTAAAAAACGAGGGCTTATACTTGCGAGGAACGTGACGGAGATAGCTACACGGTTGGAGCGCCAGGCGCGGGCCTGCGCGGCGATGGGCTCGCCGTTCACCGCTGCACTTCTGCGCGAAGCCATCGCGCGGTATCGCGCGGAGGACGGCGCGATCGTCGCGTTGCTCGACTCGCTGTCCGCGTACTTTCGCCCGGGACTGCATCTCGCGGGGGCACTGCACTATCTGGCTTTGTCCGGTGAGGCGGAGCTTCGACGACATTACCCGTCGACCGGTGGCGACGGCGACGCGCGCGCAGCGTGGCGAGCCGCCGGCAAAATTATCGCGCGTTCGCCGGATCGACTGGCGCCGATTCTTGATAGAATTCCCCAGACGAACGAGCCGGCGCGGTCGATGCCGCTGCTGGCTGCGTGCACGTTTGTGGCGGCGCGATTCGAGATGCCGTTGCGCTTGCGCGAGATCGGCGCGAGCGCGGGGCTCAATCTTCGTTTCGACCGCTTCGGCTACGACGGCGGCGATTGGCGCTGGGGCGATCCGAGATCGCCGCTCGTGCTGCGCAATCGCATCGCCTCGGGGCATCCGGCGTCACTGAACGCGCATTTCGAAATCGCCGATCGCCGCGGCTGCGACCTCCATCCGCTGGACGCAACGCGAGAAGAAGATCGTATGCGTCTGACGTCGTTCGTTTGGCCGGACCAGCACGATCGCCTCGAGCGTCTGCGGGGGGCACTTGCGGTCGCGCGCGCGCTTCCGGTGCCGATCGACGAAGAGAGCTATGCGACCTGGCTTTCGCGCGAGGCTCGTCCAACCGGCGGCTACGTGACGGCCGCGATCAACACCCTTGTGGAAGAGCACCTCTCACCGCAAGAGAAAGCCGGCCTCGCCCACCGGATCGCGCGTTGCGCCGAGGCGGCATCGGCGAGCGCGCCCTTTGCGCATGTTTCGATGGAACTCGACGGGCGCGCCTATCGTACTGCGGTGCAAACCTGGCCCGGACCGAGCGAACCGGTGACGATCTGCCTCAGCGACGGTCACGCACAGGATATCGTCTGGCCGGCTAGCGTTTGAAGCTCGCGCGGTTCGCCAGCTCGGAGGTTACATATGCTACCGCCTTCGGATGCTCGTCGGCAATGAGCGCAAACTGCGCGAGATGTTCCGAAAGTGAGTCGAGCCGTATGCACTGCTCCAGCTTGTCGACGGTGTCGTTGCGGCGCCGTTTGCACGCACCCGAGCCGATTTCGGCCCGGGCGGCGGCATCGGCCGCGGGCGCCTGTGGAAGCGGCGGGAGCGTGGCCGAACGGCACCCCGCCGCCGCAAAAGCGGCCCCCAAGATAAAGGTAGGTAATCCTAAGTTGAGCAGCCTACGCACAGCTTGATTCAATCCGTCGCATGGCTCGTAGGATTTTCAATGCGCGGATGGGTAAGGCATCTCCATGACCACAGCTAGTACTACTGCGCGATATTCGCCTAAAAAATGGAATCTGTCCGGATTGCAGGGCATTTCGGACCAAACGCTCGAGATCCACTTCGGACTATATGAAGGCTACGTCAAGAACACCAACGCTTTGCTCGATCGAATCGACGCGCTTCGAAGCAGCGGCCAGAACTCCGGAGCGACCCCGGAGTTTGCCGAGATCGTCCGGCGTTTAGGGTGGGAGTTCGACGGGATGCGGCTCCACGAGTACTACTTCGATAACCTTACCAGCTCGCCGGCGGCCTTGAAGCCGGGGAAACTGCACGATGCCCTCGGCAAATCGTTCGGCGACGCAGAACAGTGGAAGAAGGACTTCGCTGCTACCGGCGGCATGCGCGGCATCGGCTGGGCGATCACCTACCTGGATCCCGATACAAAGCAGCTCCTCAACGTCTGGGTGGGCGACCACAACGTCAACAATCTTGCCGGCTGCGAGCCGATCGTCGTCATGGATCTGTGGGAGCATGCGTGGCTGCGCGATTACAAGCCGGCCGACAAAGGCAAGTATGTAGAGGCCTTCATCGGCAACATCGACTGGGCGGCCTGCGAGGCCCGGCTTAAAGCAGTCACCTAGAATCTACTGCTCGAGCCGCAACTCGCGGATCGTGCGCGCAAGCCAAGGGGCAGGGTCGGCACCGCGGAGTCGCTTTCCACGGCATCCTGCCCGCCCCGACGACATTTCGTAGACCGTGCCATAGCCGTCATAGGCTTTGGGGCGCCGCCCTTGCGCAAGGCAGCGCGAGCGCATCGAGAAGGAGCGGTATGAGTCTTGCGATCGTGACGGGCGCCTCGGGTGGTTTCGGCTTAGAGTTTGCCAAGCTGCTCGCCGCTGATAAGTACGATCTCGTCTTGATTGCGCGCTCGGGCGATAAGCTCGAAGCGCTGGCTTCGGATCTACGCGCGCAACACGGCGTCAACGTCGAGACGCTCGTCTTGAATTTGAGCCGGCCCGACGCCGCGACAACCGTGCTCGAGCGCGTGCCGCAGTGCGATG
>DATAQH010000226.1:0-3126 GCA_036264815.1 Candidatus Cybelea sp. | reverse complement strand
TCGTCGTTTTCGCAACGGTACTTTGAGGACGAGCCGCCGTCGAACGAACCAATCGATACGGAATAGCGCCGCAATCGGGGTCGAAACCCGGGAAGCTAACATAAATCGCTATCCGGCTTTTTTCGAGGATGGACCGAGGGTTCGTCGAAGCGCGGCTTTGGTGCGCCTGAGATTTTGGACGCTTTGCTCGCTTGCTTTGTGCGCCGCCGCGGCCGCGGCGGCGATGGCGCACGTCGCGATCGACGTCATCGGCGACTTCGCGTTGCGGCACGACAGCTACGACAACCTCGCTCACGGCTCTCGCGAACTGGTCACGGCCGTCGCGCTACTCGTCGCCTTAACGCTCGCGTTGCGTGGCCTGAAGAACTGCTGCGAGATCGCCGCGCACAACCGCCGGCGGGTTGCGCGCATCGCCTTCGGATTTCGGCAGACCATCGCGTATCTTGTGGCGACGGTGCTTGCGGGCTGCGCCGCCGTTCCTGCCATGGAATGGCTCGACGCACGCGCTGACGGCGTCACGATCGACGGGCTGAGCGACGCGTTCGGCGGTTCGGTCGTATTGGGACTCATCACCACCGTCGCCTGCGCCGCCGTTGTGGCAACCTTGGTCTTCGCGCTTGCGCGCTGGCTCATTTCGAACCGCGAGTCGATCGCGGCCATCATCGAAACGATGCTGCGGCGCACCGGGGACTCGCCTCGCCCTTCGACGCAGAACCTGGACCGGGAACGGCTGACATTTGCCGACCGCGTCGCCTACACGCTGCGCTTCTCGAAACGTGGACCTCCTGTAGCCCTAGCGGCCTAATTCCCTAAAAAACTACACCCGTACTTACAGGAGATTCCTCATGGGAAGGATTTGCGCGTGCGCGTCACGTGCCGCCCTTGCCGTACTCGTTATTCTTTTCTTCGCCGCCGGTATCGCTGCGGCCGATGACGAGCACGGGGACCACGATCGCCACCAGGACGTTCACGTCAAGGTCGCAGTGCAGGCTAATGACGGAACGCCGATCGCCGGCGCAACGGTCTCGCTTTCGGGCGGAAATTTCGTTCGCAACGGCCGCAGCGACGCTCGCGGCATCGTCGAACTCAAGCATCTGCGAGCGGGCACGTACGCGCTGCACGCCGTCGCGCCGGGTTACCAGCCGATTTCGCAGAGAACCGTATCGATCGGGCGCGACGACGAGCATCTCTCGGTCGTTTTGTATCCCGCAACCACCAACTCGCTGACGGTGATCGGGCAGGTTTCGGCCGCTTCGGGCGAGACCGTCTCGACGGCGTCGGCGCCGACGGTTTCGATGAGCGCACAGCAGGCGGCGGCCGCAGGCGTGACGTCGGTTGGACCCATGGTGTGGAACCAACTCTCGACGACGCCGGTGATTCCTCTGGGCGGCGGAAGCAATGCCACCGAGACGTTTGCGGTGCGCGGTCCCGACCCGACCGAGACGCTCGTCGACATCGACGGACATCAGGTCAACAACGGCAACACCGGAGACTTCGATCTGTCGCTCATCGATCCGGCCGCGCTGCAAGAGGTCGAAATCGTCTACGGCATTGCGCCCTCTTCGCTGATCGGTCCGAATACGATCGGCGGCGGCATCAACATCACGACCCTTCAGCCGACGACCGAGCCGCACGCCCTGCTCCGCTTCTTCGGCGGTTCGTACGGAACGTACGGCGGCACCGTTCAAGCGACGGGAACAGACGATCGGCTCGGCTACGCGTTTTCGTTCCACGGAACGTCGTCTTTGGGATCGGTGAATCAGACGATCTCCGCGCCGCTTCCGTCGGGAGGCTCGGACGACGACGTTGCGCAGAACGTTGGAAGCAACTCGTGGGGCAACTCGATCCTTACAAAGCTGCGCTACCAGCTCGGCGGTCCGAATGGCTACGGCTACCTGCAGTTCAACTTCCGCAATCAGAACGTCGTTAAAGACGAGTCGTCGTTGCTGACGAACTTCACGCCGCCGGGCTTCAGCGGCAGCGGTGGAGACGATGCGTTGCGCGCGGGCAGCGCGGCGGTGCCGTTCGACGAGGACGGCGGGGACAATCTCGGCGGATTCCAGAGCTTTGCGGGCACGTGGCTGATGGCGCATCAGAGCAACTACGGCTTCGACGCACAGCTGCCGCTTGGAAATCAAATGCTCGACGGCGCGCCCGCAACGAACCTGCAGTTCAGCCATCTAACCTCGGTGAACTCGCAATCCGTCACCGGCCCCGGCGAGGCGACCCTTCCCTACCTCTACAATCAACGCGATCTGCTCGGCGACGACTGGCTGCAGATCGATCACCGCTTCGCCACCGGGCTGCTCTCGTTCAAGTACGATCTCGAGACGGAGACGCTCGCGACCAACTACGTGCAGGGGCAAGTGACGGCTGAGGGCATACCCGTCGGCGGCCCGATCCCGCTGCAAGGGGCGAGCGTTTCGAGCGACGCACTGGGCCCGAACGATCGTCCGCCGCCGCCGGTGCAGGCGCTCTCGCTCGGCCAAACGGAACGTTCGGCGGTACTCCGCTACAACGGCGATCCAACCAGCCACATTCACTATTCGGTGGCCGGCTATTACAGTAACTTCAGCAGTTTCGGTACGAGCTTCGACCCCCGCGCCGGCTTCGTTTGGACGCCGACAGGCAACACCGCGGTTCGCGCGTCGGCCGGAACGACGTTTCAGGTCCCCCAGCTCTCGGAGCTGGTCGTTCCGCCCACGGCCGATCGCGTCCCCGTCGGCGGAATCGTCTTCATCGGAAATCCGAATCTTCAGCCGGATCACGCCACCGCCTACGATCTCGGCATGGAGCAGATCGTGCGGGATTTTGGTAATCCGCTTCATCTTTCGTTCGATCTCTACCAGACGAATTTGAGAGCGCCGGCAAATCAGCTCAACGTCGAAGCGGTACCCGGATGCGAGACGCCGCGCAAGCCCAAACCGTGCCCTATAAGTTACCCGGTAAACGCCGGCACTGGCGTCTATCGCGGCATCGACATTCACGCCGACCAGCAGCTCGGGCGAACCGTCCACGTTCGCGCGGGCTGGGACGTCGACAGTTCGTATCTCACCTCCGTCCCGCCGGAGATTCAGGACGGAACGCTCGTCACGGGCGAGCAGACGCTCGGGCAGCCGCTGCACA
>DATAQH010000217.1:0-1755 GCA_036264815.1 Candidatus Cybelea sp. | reverse complement strand
CCCGGCTCCAGCCGCGGCGGGGTATCGGTACGCACCAAATAGGCATCGCGTGCGCCGTGGTCGTTCATCACGGTCGCCATCCCGTCGGGATCGACGACTACCGCGCTGCCTTCATCGATGCCGAGTGCGTAGATCTGCTGCACGCCCGGCAGCAGGTTATCGTGAAAGATGCGTGCGAGAAAGACGAGGGTGCGTCCCAGACGATCGCGCACGACCAGATGCGTATCGGTGATCGTGTCGCGCAGCGCCGGCCAATCGAAGAAACCGGTTGTGAAGCTGATGCGCGACTCGAGCGGATCTTTGGCGGCGTCGCTCGTATGCGTCTCGGTTTTTTGGTTGTCGGCCGCAACCGAATCGTAAATCACCGCGCCTTGCACCGCCAAGCCGGCGCTGCCGCCGCCGACAACTCCGCCGCGCGCGTAGACGCGCTTGATCGCGTCGATCAGCTTTGTCCCCTTCCAGCGCACGTAGTCGGCCTGGTCGCCCCCGGCGAAATAAACTGCGTCGGCCTTATCGATGAGCGGTACGACGCCATCGACCTGCGTTGCGGTCGCGCAGGGTGGAATCAGAATCGTCTGCACGGATGCGAAGTTCCCCGCTTGATAGAAATGACGGTCGTCGACGTTCTTCGAGTACGCGCGGAGCACGACGACGTTGCCGCCGCGCGCGTTGGTATGACCGACCAAACGGTCGTGCAGCCAGCGAAGCGTCGAGTCCGGAGAGTATCCGGCACCGGCTCCATCGAGAACGAGGCCCGGTCCGTGCAGTTGAGGCGTTAACGTATACGCGCCGTAGCGCGGAAACGCCGTAATGGTACAGAGTGCGGCAGCGGCGATCAGCATGTCGCGCCGTCATTCGTGCTACAATCCTCGGGTACATGCGACGGTTGCTTCCCTTGGCGCTTGCTGCTTCGATTCTCTCGGGCTGCGGAAACGGCAACGTTTCGCCGGGCACGGGCGCGAGCGCGCTCGCCCTGCATCCGGTGGTGCGCGTGAGATCGGCCGACGTTCCGGTCGTCGGCGGCTGCCAGATCTTCCCGGCCGACAACTGGTGGAACACCGACATATCGCAGTACCCGCTCGACAAGAACTCCGGCGCCTACATCGCGGCGCTCCCCGGTAACCTGCATCCCGATTTCGGCGAGAATCCGCACTACGGTATTCCCTTCAATATCGTGCCGGAGAATCAGAAGAAGGTGCCGGTGACGTTCGGCTATGCGTCGCAGAGCGATCCCGGTCCCTACCCGATTCCAGCCAATGCGCAGATCGAGGGCGGACGGCGCGCGAACGGCGACCGTCACGTTCTCATACTGCAGCAAGGGGTCTGCAAGCTCTACGAAATGTGGGATGCCTATCCGCTCGACGGCGGCAAGAAGTGGAAGGCGGGATCGGGGGCGCTCTTCCATCTCAACAGCGACAAGCTGCGGCCCAACGGCTGGACCTCGGCCGACGCGGCGGGCCTGCCGATTCTTCCGGCCCTCGTAAAATGTGAGGAAGTGAAGGCGGGCGAGATCGACCACGCGCTGCGCGTGACGTTCGACCAAACGCAGATGGGCTACATCCACCCCGCGACGCATTATGCGAGCGACAGCCGAAAGCCGACGCTGCCGCCGATGGGTCTGCGTTTACGGATGAAAGCCTCATACGACATTTCCGGCCTCACGGGTCAGTCGCTCGTCATTGCAACCGCGATGAAGAAGTACGGCATGTTCGTGGCGGACAACGGCTCGAACTGGTACTTCCAGGGTGAGGGCGG
>DATAQH010000187.1:0-10791 GCA_036264815.1 Candidatus Cybelea sp. | reverse complement strand
TCTCGGATTACCTCGAGCAGCACATTTTCATTCCGCTGGTCATGGACAGCACGTTTCTCGCGGGCGACAGCGGTATCGCGGCGACGCACGCGACCGGATACACGCGGTCGGGCCGCGAGTTCGTTCCAGCCCCGGTCTGGGACCCGACGTGGCTGGACGGTAATGCCGGATTGGTCACCACGCTCTACGATCTCGCGAAGTGGGACATCGAGATGCCGATACTCTTGCGAGTGGACGCCGTTCGGACGATGTTCGCTCCGGCCGCGAGCAACGGCCCGACTCGCTACGGCATGGGATGGGTGATCGATCGTCGCGGCGGCAAGGACTTCGTCTGGTCGAACGGCCAGATTTCCGGCTACCGCGCGATGAGCGCCCTCTTACCCGAACAGCACGTCGGCGTCATCGTCTTTTCGAACGCCGACTCGTTTCACGGTTCGGTTGCAGTTCCGGAGGAGCTTGGCGCTCGTATCCTCGATCTGATCGTGCCGCCGACGGCGGCACACTTGGATAACGCGATCGTCGACCGCGCCAAAGAATGGCTCAATCGCCTGGCGACGGGACAGATCGAGCGGGACGAGCTTACGCCCAATTTCAGCACGTACCTAACGGACGCCCTGGTCGTACGGGACAATATCGCGGCACTCGGGCCCTTGATCTCGATCGTGCCCGAATCGAGTACGACGGAAAAGAGCGGAGATATTCTCTATGAATTTCTCGTACGCTACCGGTATGCGCAGTATCACTACGAGTTCGAGTTGACCCCTCAGGGAAAGATCGACGGGCTCAGCCTGACTGCCTAGCGAGCCGTAAAAATCGGTCGGGTTGGGTCCCTAGTCGTCTCCATCAGCAAGGCGGCGCCCTGTCGCCTCGACCACTTTACCTAACATGGTTACCGCTTCTGCTCGCGTCGCATTGCTGAACATATAACGCAAGCGCTCGTCTGCATCCTCGACGATCAAGACCGAGCGGCGCCCCAAGCGGATCGAAGCGATGAGCGAGTTTAAGTACGCCTCGTCTTCGGGCGTCAACACCGATTCTTCTGCGCCGTCTCCGCGCGGCTCCAACAATCGCTTGATGACGGCGTCAATGTCGCTGGGTATCTCCACCATGAACCTCCAAAGAAGCAAATCCGCCGCAACGAAATAGCAACGGTTCTCGACTGCGGGATTTGCTCTCCTATTTTTAACTATCGACTGGCGTGAGTTCCAATTTCACCTCGAGCGCCCTTCAGCCACGATAAACCGAGTATCGTTTTCGCATCGGCTACGCCCTCAGCGACCAAGCGCCATGCCGCCTCGAGCGTAAACGTGCCAATCTCGATTCGCTCGTCGTCGTCGAAAGCAGGCGCACCCTCGACAAGTTCGTCCGCATGAAAGATGTGCATGAGTTCCGAGCAGAATCCCGGCGTCATCCAAAACGAGCCGATCAGGCTCAAGCGCCCAGCCCGATAGCCGGTCTCCTCCCGCAGCTCGCGGCGCGCCCCCTCGGCGGGCGATTCGCCCGGTTCGCTCGTGCCGGCCGGCAGCTCCCAGAGCAACGCCCCCGCGGGATGACGATACTGGCGAACGAGAACGACCGTACCGGCAGCAGGCGTCGCCAGGATGGCCAGCGATGCTCCGTGTTCGACCACGTCGACGCGATGGGTCGTGCCGTCCTCATATTCGAGCTCGTCCGCGCGAACGGTAAAGACGCGCCCCCGGAAGACTTCGCGTGATTCCAGCACGCGCGGCGTGTAATTCATTGCGGCAGTGACTTGGCGGAAGGCTTGGACGCAGCCTCGTGACTAAGCTCGTGAGGTGCCGCAACGTCGCTCCTCCGTCTGGACCGAAATCGGATGGCTCGGCTTATTTCTGATCGTCTTCGTTGCATCGGTCTACCTCTTCGTGCGCACGCTGGTCCCGCACCATTTCAACGACAAAGTCGCAATCATGCTCGCCGCCATTTTTTCCGGGCTGGTGCTGATTGCGGCCCGCGCGGGGCTCGCATCTCGGGCGCGAAAGCGCTAGAGGAAAGGTCTCCGAACATGGCGGCGCGGATCGGCGCTCACTCCCCGCGGCTGTCGCGCGTCCGCAAGCTGCGCTCGCCCAAGGGACGCGCCGAGCACGAACTATTTGCCTTCGAGGGCCCGACGCTGCTGCAGGAAGCGCGCGCCAGCTCCTTTGCGATCGAGGAGCTCTTCGTGACGCCTGAGGCGTACGAAACAACCCCGCTCGTACGCGAGATCGAGGCGGATGGCGCTACGGTCTATCTCGTCGACCCTGCCGGCGCCAAGCAGCTCTCCGACCTGACGAGTCCGCCCGGGATCGTCGCCGTGGCCCAACCCCGCCGCTGGGACCTGCGGACCATCTTTGAGGGCACTTCACCGGTCCTCATTTTGGCCGACCTCGGCGACCCCGCGAACGTGGGCACCCTGCTGAGGTCGGCGGACGCATTTGGCTGCGGTGGAGTCGTCTTCGGGCGGCTTGGGGTTGAGCCGTATCACCCCAAGGTGATCCGCGGATCGATGGGGGCCGTCTTTCGCCTGCGAATGGCGGTCGCGGACCCGCCGCAAGTCGCCGCCGCTGCCGCCGCCGGACACGTTCGGCTGCTCGGGCTCGATGCGCGAGGCACAGAGTTGGCGGGCGAACTATACGAACGCCCGGCCGCCGTGGTCGTCGGCCACGAACGGCACGGTTTAGGGCGCTGGGAGGGGTTCTGCGACAGCCTTATCGCCCTTCCGATGCGCGGCCGCGCGGAGAGTCTGAGCGCGGGGGTTGCGGGCTCGATTGCCCTCTTCGAAGCCTCCCGAACGTATCCGCGGCAATAGGTGCGAAATATTTGTCAAGAGAGTACTCGGAGGGCAAAAAGTCAAGACTACCAGTGCTAAAACTCGCATGGTATACTCACCCCATTCCGCGACGAGGGCCGCCCTGGAGCCGACGGCTAGAAGGAGACTGCAAAGCGCTATGGCAACGTCCAATCTCTTCTGGAGGCTTTTCGCCCAAACGGGTTCGATCGACGCTTATCTGGCATACCGAAGGCTCCACGCGGCGCCGACGGCAACGTAGTTATCATCCGCGGCAAGAGACGCCGCACCGAACGTTAAGCGATTTTCGGAGCGCCCGGTAAGAAAGAACGACCGGGCGTTTTCCTTTTTTGAAGAGTGATGACGGAACTGCAAGATCAACTTCAAGACGTGCAGCAGCGTTTTGCCGATGCGGTCGAGACCGCGAACGACGGGCAAGCGCTGGAGAATGTGCGTGTGGCATACCTCGGGCGCAGCGGCGAAGTCACGACGCTGCGGCGCGGCATCGGCAAACTCGCACCGCCGCAGCGGCGCGACGCAGGCATGATAATCAACGACGCCGTCGCGGCGATGGAGCTCCAGCTGGGGGCCGCTGCGCAGCGGCTCGAAGATCGGCGCTTCGAGAGCGAACTCGCGACCTCGATCGACGTGAGCTTCCCGGCGATCGCGCAACCCGACGGCTCCATCCACCCCGTTCGCCGCATCATCGAGCAAAGCTGCGCGTATTTCGTGCGCCACGGATTCGCCGTCGTCATCGGTCCCGAAGCCGAACCGGATTACTACAACTTCGACGCGCTCAACATTCCCGCCGATCACCCGGCGCGCGAGGGGTTCGACTCGTTTTGGCTCACCGACAAGATGCTGCTTCGGCCGCACACCTCCCCGATGCAGATCCGGACGATGCAGCGCCATGCGCCGCCGATCGCGATCGTCGCGCCGGGCAAGTGCTTTCGGCGCGATGCGGTCGACGCGCGCCATCTCTTCCAGTTTCATCAGGTCGAAGGGCTGCTCGTCGCCGAAGGCATTCATTTCGGCCACCTCAAGGGAATGCTCACCGGGCTCTGCCGCGAGCTTTTCGGAGAAGCGCAGCGGGTGCGCTTTCGGCCTTCGTATTTTCCTTTCACCGAGCCCAGCGCCGAAGTCGATACGACCTGTCCGAAGTGCAAAGGGACGCCGGCCCCGATCCCGTGCAACATGTGCGGGGGCTCGGGTTGGATCGAGCTGGGCGGCTCCGGAATGGTGCACCCCAACGTCCTGCGTGAAGTCGGATACGATCCGGAGCGTTATTCGGGCTGGGCGTTCGGCTTCGGCGTCGAGCGATTGGGCCTGGCCCGGTACGGCGTCGACGACATCCGGCGCTTCGTCAAGAGCGACGTTGAGTTTCTGACGCAGTTGGGGACCTAGCCCGTGCGCGTTCCAATAAGCTGGCTGCGCGAGTTCGTCTCGCTGCCGACCGACTCGGCCGCGGTCGCCGACCGGCTGGCAATGCTCGGCTTTCCGGTGGCAGAGATCACCGAGCGTCCAAGGATTACGGGCGTCGTTACCGGCCGCATCGCGAGCCTCGCCAAACATCCCAACGCCGACCGTCTCCAAGTCGCGCAGGTCGACGTCGGCGACGGCGAACCCTTGACGATCGCGACCGCCGCGACGAATGTGGCCGCCGGCCAAACGATCGCGGTCGCGACGATCGGGGCGCACCTGCCCGACTTGACGATCGCACCGCGCACCATGCGCGGCGTCGCCTCGGCCGGCATGATGATCTCGGCCGAAGAACTTGCGCTGCCCGGCGAGTGGTTCGAAGACGGCATCATGCAGCTCGAATCCGGCGTCGCGCCCGGGCTCGATGCCGTTGCCCTCTTTGGGCTCGACACGGCCGTCCTCGACGTCGAGATCACGACGAACCGTCCGGATGCGATGTCCGTCATCGGTTTGGCGCGCGAGCTCGCCGCTTCGTACGGCGCACCGCTCCGCCTTCCGTCCTTCGAAAATCCAGGGCGCGCAGCCGAGCCGCCGGGGAAAGAGGTCCCCGTCGCGATCGAATCGCCGGACTGCCGGCGTTTCGTCAGCCAGCGCATCGACGGGCTGCGCGTGGCGGCCGCGCCGGCGTGGATGCGAATTCGCCTCGCCTTATCGGGGCAGCGCCCGATCAACAACGTCGTCGACGTCTCCAACTACGTGATGCTCGAGACGGGGCAGCCGCTGCATTTCTACGACGCGGCAAAAATCGCCGGCGATAGGCTGATCGTCCGCGACGCTCGCGAGGGCGAGCGGATCGAGACGCTCGACGGCGTGACGCGCACGCTGAACGCACAAGCGCTCGTCATTGCCGACGCAGAGCAGCCGCTCTGCCTTGCGGGGCTCATGGGCGGTGCGTCCAGCGAAGTCGGCACGGCGACGACCGCCATCGTGCTGGAAGCCGCGAACTTCGACGGCCCGCGCGTTCGCCGGATGGGCAGCGAGTTCGCATTGCGCACCGAGGCTTCGTCACGTCACGAGAAGTCGCTCGCACTCGAGTTGACCGACGTCGGGGCCGCGCGCGCCGCAACGCTGCTTGCGGACCTTGGTGCGACCCTCTACGCGCCGCATGCGTACGGCATGCAGGCGCGCGACGCCGCCCAGATCGCGCTGAAGCCAGCGCAAGTCGATCGCTTGCTGGGCATGCAGATTCCGGCCGAACGCATCGAACGCCATCTCTCCTCCCTCGGCTGCGCGGTAGCGCGTGACGACGGAACGCTTCTCGTGACGCCGCCTCCGTGGCGCCGCGATCTGAGCATCGCGGCCGACCTCGTCGAAGAGATCGCGCGCATCGAAGGCTACGACCAAATTCCGGCGGTCGTTCCTTCGGTTGCGCCGCACGAGATATCCAGTGCGGAATACGAGCGCGAGAACGAGATCGGCAACGTTCTGCAAGGACTCGGGTACCGCGAGATCATTACGCAGTCGCTGCGCAACGAAGGAACGGTCGAGGTTCGCAATCCGCTCTCGGAAGAGCAACGCTTCCTGCGCGAATCGCTGCTTCCCGGCGCCTTGGAATACTTCGCCGAAGCGGCGAGCCCGGTACGCATATTCGAGGTTGGCGAAACCTTCACAAAAGAAGACTCAATCGCAGAGCGCTCGATGCTGGCCTTCGGCTTCTCCGCCGATCCCATCGAGGAGCCGGCCTGGCGCGATTCGGAATTCCTCCGGCTGAAGGGCGATTGCGAACGACTGCTGCGCCGCGTCACCGGGCGCATCCCCGACGTCACGCGCGGCACGCGCCCGGGCTTCCATCCGGGCAAGACGGCCGTACTTTCCCTCGACGGGCGCGAGGCCGGCTACCTCGGCAAGATCGATCCTCGCCTGGCGAAGCGGAGCGATCTGCGCCGGAATGCGTACTTGTGCATCGTCGACCTGCGAGCGCTGCCGCCCTACGAAATCCCTTCGTATTCGCCGCCCTCCAGATTTCCGTCGACCTATCGCGACCTGGCGCTGATCGTCGGCATCGACGTCGCTGCCGGCACGATCGAAAAGGCCATTTCGACCGAGCTGCGCAGCATCTGCACGAACGTTCGGGTCTTCGACGAATACCGCGGACCACAGATCGGCGCGGGACGCAAGAGTTTGGCGGTACGCGTCACGCTGCAGCGCTTCGACGCAACGATAACCGACGAAGAGGCCGACGCCGCGATCGCGCGGCTGCTCGAGGCGATGCGCGCGCAGTTCGGAGCCGAGATCCGTACGTGATTGGCGGCTTCGCGTGGCCGGACGTCATCATCGTCGTCGTCCTCGCTTTCGCAACGTGGAAGGGTTATTCGCGAGGCTTCGTGGCCGAGCTCGGCGGCGCCGTCGCGGTAACGGCAGCGCTCGTAACTCCTTGGTTCTACAACGGAAGCTTGGACTCGCAGATCGAGGGGATCACCAAACTGGGGCCCGGCTCGGCACACGTCATCGGCATGTTCGGCACGGGCCTGCTCACGTACGTCGTGATCCTCTTCGTCGCGCGGGTGTTGGGCGGCATAGCCAAACTCCCCGTTCTCGGCCTAGGGAACGCGTTGGCCGGCGCGTTCGTCGGTTTTGCGAAAGGCGCCGTCCTTCTCTGGCTGATCCTCTTCATCGCACTCTTCTTTCCCCTCGCGAACGATATTCGAGGCGATCTGCACCAGTCGAAGTTCGCGCCCTATCTCGTGACGTACGATCCAACCATAGACTCGGCGATCCTTTCGACGATTCCATGGTTCGCCAGGCCGTTTCTCATGCCGTACTTCAGGCGACACCACTTGTAAGCGCGGCAAGCGCCGACTCAATCGCATCGAAGGCCGAGGCGAAATCGACATCGCTTACCGCCCCCATCGTTCCAAAGCGAACGATCTTTCCCGCCAGTTCGCCCTGACCGCCAGAAAGCACGACGCCGTGTTTTTCGCGCAACTGCCGCAGCAGCAGTGCGGGATCGACGCCCGCCGGCGGGTAGGCTGCAACGACCGTGTCGGAGTGCGCGCCGGGCTGCGAAAATAGCGCAAAGCCCAGCCGCTGCAGCCCCGAGCGCACGTTGCGGGCGTGGCGGGCGTGACGCGCGAACGCGGCCTGCATTCCTTCGGCGTGGTACCGTTCGAGCGCGACGTCGAGCGCGAAGAGAATCGAGATCGGCGGCGTCCACGGCGTCTGGCCGATCCGGGCGAACTCCATCGCCATGCGCAGATCGAAATAGTAGCGGCCCGAGGCCCGATCCGAAACGCGCGTTCGGGCACGGTCGCTCAACGCGACCGTCGCAATGCCCGGCGGCGCGGCAAAGGCTTTCTGAGACGCCGTTGCAACGGCGTCGTAGCCCCAGGCATCCATCAAGAACTCCGAGGCGCCCAAACCGCTCACCGAATCGACGAGCGTCAGCGCACCGTGAGCGCGCAGAATCGGCGCGAGTGCAGCCATGTCGTTTGCAACGCCGGTCGAGGTCTCGTTATGCGTCAGGAGCACGCCGGCGATGCCGCGCTGAGTATCGTCTTCGAGTCGACGGCGCAGGGCGTCCGGATCGAGCGCCGAGCCCGGCGGCGTGGCGAGCGACTCGACGATGCAGCCGTACGCCTGCGCGATCGCCGCAAAGCGCTTGCCAAAACCCCCGACCGGGCATGACAGCAGCCGCTCACCCGGCGAGAACAGGTTGACGAGCGCGGCTTCCATCGCGCCCGTTCCGGAACTGCCGAGCACCGCGACTTCGCCGCTCGTACCGTAGACCGGCCGCAGCGCGCCGATCACCCGATCGAGCAGTGCCGCAAACTCCGGCCCGCGGTGGTCGATCATCGGCCGCGCCGCCGCTTCCAGAACGGGCTGCGCGACGGTAACGGGGCCGGGGAGGAAAAGCAGTTGCTTCGGCATGGATATAGTGACTTCTATGGGCGCAGGGGGCATCCGCCTCACCGAACTCTCTTCCTCCGCCGGTTGTGCGGCCAAGCTCGGCGCCGCCCAACTGCGCGCCGTGATGGAGCGCGTTTCGCCGGCGACCGACGCGCGGGTCCTCGTGGGTTACGGCAGCTGCGACGACGCCGGCGTCTACGAGCTGCACCAGGGTCTGGCGCTCGTGCAGACGGTCGACTTTTTTCCGCCGATCGTCGACGATCCATACGATTTCGGGCGCATTGCGGCAACCAACGCGCTCTCGGACATCTACGCCATGGGAGCGGTTCCCATCAGCGCGCTCAATATCGCGGCGTTCCCCGAAGATCTCGACCTTGCGATCTTAACGCGCATCCTCGAAGGCGGCTCGAGCGTCGCCCGCGATGCGGGCGTCGCAATTCTCGGCGGCCATACGATCAAGGACGCGGAACCGAAGTACGGTATGGCGGTAACCGGCGTCATCGACCCCCTGCGCGTTATCACCAACGCCGGCGCGATGCCCGGCGACGTCCTCGTGCTGACCAAACCGTTGGGCACCGGCATTCTAACGACGGCGCTCCGGCGCGGGGCGATCGCGCCTGCCGAGCTCGCCGAGGCGATCGCCGCGATGACGACCCTCAACGAAGGCGCGGCGCTGGCGATGCAGGCGACGGGCGTGAACGCGGCCACCGACGTCACCGGCTTCGGCCTGCTCGGTCATGCCGAAAATATGGCGCGCGCTTCGAACGTAGGCCTGCTGATTCGCGCGGGCGCCGTGCCGCTCATGAATGGCGTGATCGAGCTGATCGAGCGCGGCCTCGTACCGGGCGGTACGCGCAGCAACGCGCAGACGCACGCAGGTTTTACCGAGTTTGCCCCATCGGTTTCAACCGGCGTGCGTATCGCGCTCTCCGACGCGCAAACGTCGGGAGGTTTGTTGATCGGCCTGCGGCCCGACCGCGTGGCGCGTCTGCTCGAGGAGCTGAGCGCGCGCAACGTCGCCGGCGCGGTTATCGGTGAGGTCCGCGCCGGATCCGGGATCGAGGTTATCGCTTAACTTTGCGCTTGCGCTCCGGAGCGCGTTTGCTGACGATGCCGTTGCGGCGTTTGGTTTGGGCCGCGCGCCGAAGCGGAACGACGTTGTTGGTCTTGGCGTGATCGGCCCCTAAAGGCACCGGCGATATCACGCGCTTGCCCAGCGCGTGGAGGAGCACTTCCGAGAGCTCGTCGACTGGAACGAAGGTCATGCTTTCGCGGACCTCTTTGGGGATGTCGTCGAGATCCATCTCGTTGCGCCGCGGTAACAGGATCTTGCCGATTCCGGCGCGCCGGGCCCCGAGCACTTTCTCCTTGATTCCGCCGATCGGCAATATTTGGCCGGTGAGCGTGATCTCGCCGGTCATCGCGAGATTCGGGTCGGCTTTCAAACCCGTCAGCATCGACGCAATCGAAGTCACCAGCGCAATTCCCGCGGAGGGACCGTCCTTTGGCGTCGCGCCGGTCGGCACGTGAATGTGGATGTCGTGCTTCGCGAAGTAATCGTCCGGTAAGCCGAGCTCTGCCGAGCGCGAGCGAAGGAACGAGACCGCCGCTTGCGCGCTTTCCTTCATGACGTCGCCGAGCTGTCCGGTGAGCACGAGCTTGCCCGTGCCCGGCATCGCTTGCGTTTCGATGAAGAGGATGTCGCCGCCGACCGGCGTCCAGAACATTCCCGTCGCGACGCCGATGGAGGCGACGCGCTTGCGCACTTCGTTGAAGAATCGCGGCCGGCCGAGATACTCGACCAGGTTTTCGGGCTTGACGCGAGCTTTGTAGCGCGCGTTCTCCGCAATCTTCCGCGCGATCTTTCGAAAGACGGTGCCGATCTCGCGTTCCAAATTGCGGACGCCGGCCTCGCGCGTGTAGTCGTTGATGATCGCGCGAATCGTCTGGTCGCTGATCTGCGCCTGACTGTCGCGCAAGCCGTTGGTCTGCCGCTGCTTTTTGAGCAGGTACCGCTTGGCGATCTGCAGCTTTTCAAACTCGGTATAGCCCGAAAGCGTGATGATCTCCATGCGATCGCGCAGCGGGGGCGAGATCGTGTCGAGCGTGTTCGCGGTGCAGATAAAGAGCACCTGCGAGAGGTCGAACGGGAGGTCCAGATAGTGATCCCGGAAGTTGTTGTTCTGTTCGGGATCGAGCACCTCGAGCAGCGCCGACTGCGGGTCGCCGCGAAAATCGGCGCCAACCTTGTCGATCTCGTCGATCATCATTACGGGATTGCGCGTGCCGGCATCGCGGATGGCGCGGACGATCGTCCCCGGCATCGCTCCAATGTACGTGCGTCGATGCCCGCGGATCTCGGCTTCGTCGCGAACGCCGCCGACCGAGAGCCGCACGAACTTGCGCCCCATCGCGCGCGCGATCGACTGCCCGAGCGAGGTCTTACCGACGCCAGGCGGGCCCACGAAACACAGGATTGGCCCGGTGAGTTTTTTCTTGAGCTTGCCGACGGCGAGATACTCGACGATCCGGTCCTTGATCTTATCGAGATCGTAGTGATCTTCATCGAGCACCGCTCGCGCCGTGACGATATCGATGTGGTCGGTCGTCTCTTCCTTCCAGGGCAGCGTGACCAGCCAGTCGAGATAGGTGCGGATGACGCTGTACTCGGGGCTCGCTTG